>JAPPLK010000077.1 GCA_028819435.1 Nitrospira sp. | reverse complement strand
TTCCCGTGGCTTCAGACCCAGTTCTTCCACGACCGGTTTCAGGGCTTGCACCACGCGTTCGTGACAGAACCCGTTGCTCGCCAGCAGGCCATGTGCGTTGGCGAGTTGTGCCTTGACTGAAGCCCTCGAACGGGTCTCGCCATAAATCAGCGGCTGCCCCAGGATGGTGGTAAATGCTCCGCCCGCGGCCCGGAGGATCGCTTCCGGGGCACAGGAATCCCAGAGTTTGGTATAAGGACCCGGCTCCAGGTACACGTCGGCGTCTCCCCTCGCAATCAGGCCGATCTTCAATCCCACGCTTCCCGATGGAATTTCGTTTCCCACGTCGAGCACCCGGCTGATCGTTTCGACCATGGGATGTCGATGCGACCGGGAAACCGCCAAGGTGAGCGGTCTTCCGGAATCCTGTTCCTTGATCACCAAGGCTGACCGGATGCCCTCCCGTTCCATCCACGCCTCACGTCCCAGGTCTCCGGCATACAGCACGTCTCCCTCCGGGCGATAGACCACACCGAGTTGCGCTTGCCCGTCGACGGCGAGTCCGATCATCACTGAGAACTCTCCGTTCCTGGCGATAAATTCTTTTGTGCCGTCCAGCGGGTCCACGTACCAGACGCGACCCGAGGCAGGAAGATCGTCAGGGGGAGGGCTCTCCTCTGCCACCACGGTGTCCTGGGGGAACGCCTCCTTCAAGCCCGTCACAATCAAGTCATTGGCTTGCCGGTCGGCCTCGGTCACGGGATCGTTGTGGCCTTTGGACGCCACGACAAATTCCGTGGCATACACGTCCATCACGGCTTGGCCCGCGCGTCGAGCCAATTCCACGGCCACCGACAATTCCTTGTCCATGTTTTCTCTCCGGGAAAGGAGTACGTGGGAAGGTCAGGACCGCTTACGCCTCAATTGCCTTTTGAGGGGCCGTGATGCACGAGTTTTTGGCCGGCTGCCATCAGCGCCTCCATTTCTTCACGAGTCGACGCCTCTGCATAACAGCGCACCAAAGGTTCAGTCCCCGAAAGACGGAAAAGAAACCAACTCCCGTCTTCCAATACGAACTTGCATCCATCCAGGGTATTGACCTGCTGAACGGATTTCCCCGCAAGATCGCCAGGCGGGAACTTCTGGACCTTGAGCAAATTGTCCTGCATCGTGTCCGTAAGGGGTTGGTCATGGCGCGTCGAAAAGACGGGGCCCACTCGTTGTAACAAGTCTTCTCTGAGTTCTCCGAGCGTCTTCCTGGTTCGGGCAATCATCTCCGTCACCAGCAGGCAGGCCAGAATCCCGTCCTTTTCCGGCACGTGTCCCTGAATCGACAGACCCGCACTTTCTTCGCCGCCCATGCGGATCTCGTCCTTGGCCAGGAGTTCACCGAGATGTTTGAACCCGACGGGGGTTTCCTGCACACCCAATCCGTGCTTGTGGGCCACGCGATCGATCAGGTGCGTGGTGGCAACGGATCGTCCTACGTCTCCTGTCCAACCTCTGGTCGTCGCCAGATAATCCAGCAGTAACGCCAAAATGACGTTGGCATCGATAAAGCTGCCGTCCCGGTCCACGATACCGAATCGATCGGCGTCGCCGTCGGTGGCCAACCCGATATGGGCTTTCCCCTCTTTCACCGTTTCTTGCAATTCCGCCGTCGTTTCTCGCGTGGGTTCAGGACGGAGCCCCCCGAAATAGGGGTCGCGCCAATAGTGCAGGACCGCCATTTTCGCCCCGGCATTTCTGAGGAACGCATCAAGATAACCGCGCGACGTTCCGTACAGGGGATCCATGACCACACGCAGGTCGGCCTGGCGGATCGCGTCCACGTCGATATGCTTCCCCAGCGCAGCCAAATAATCGGGGCACGGATCAAAGAGTTGCACCATTTGCGTTCGCTGGGCCTTTTCCCACGGGAGCCATTTGACGTGCTCCCCGTGCAACAGGTGCACCAGCCGTTGTTCGATGGCGCGGGTGGTTTCAGGAAGCGCAGGACCACCCCACTCCGGCGTAAACTTGATCCCGTTATATTCAGGAGGGTTGTGGCTGGCGGAAATATTCAACCCGCCGGCCAGGTTTTGTTGGAGCACGTGGTACGAAATGGTTGGAGTGGGTGTTTCCCGGTCACACAGGAACACCGACATGCCGTGGCCTGCAAACACCTCAGCCGCGACCCTGGCAAATTTTTCACCAAGAAACCTGGCATCGTAGCCGATAATCAGGCCGCGGTGTCCGATTTTTTCTTGTTTCAGGACGTGGACGATGGCTTGAGCGACGATGCGAACGCTCTGAAACGTAAAGTCTTCGCCCAGAACAGCGCGCCACCCTGAAGTCCCAAAGGTAATTGGTCTCATGCAGTCCTATATGGTCACTGGAGCCGGATACTCAAGGAACCTCTGATTTACTGCACTATCGGGCGCAGGGCTGCGTTGTGTCCTCGCT
>JAPPLK010000089.1 GCA_028819435.1 Nitrospira sp. | reverse complement strand
GTGTCTGGGAACCTCTGAGTTATTGTGATAGCGGGATGCAGGGCAAGGCGTCCCGTAGCGAAACCCGAAGCTTATCATAGAGATAGGTGAGGGTTGAGCGAGGACACAACGCAGCCCTGCGCCCGATAGCGCACTCAATCAGAGGTTCCTTAACCCCGTGATCCCAAAACCCGGTCCAGGTTAAACGCGGCGCTGATCAACGCCAAGTGGGTAAACGCCTGGGGAAAGTTACCGAGACCTTCGCCGTGATGTCCGGTTTCTTCGGCGTAGAGTCCGACGTGATTGGCATAGCCGAGGATTTGCTCGAACATGAGCCGGGCTTCATCGGTCCGGCCCGCACGGGTGAGCGCTTCGACTAACCAGAACGTACAGATGTTGAAGGTGCCTTCTTCGCCTTGCAGGCCGTCCTCCGTTTCGTTGACGTTGTACCGGTGCACCAGGGCATTGGCGACCAGGCCTCCTTTCTCCGGGGATTGGTTGATCGCTTCCAGGGTTTGGAGCATTCGGGGATCGGTCGGCGATACAAAAAAGACCAAGGGCATCATGAGGTTGGCCGCGTCCAGGGCGTCGCTGCCGTATCGCTGGACAAAGGCTTTTCTGGTTTCGCTCCACCCTTTTTCCATGATTTCTTCATAAATGGTGTCGCGGACTTTCAGCCACCGGTCACGATCCGCGGGGAACGAGCGCCGGTCGGCAAGGCGAAGGCCCCGGTCGACGGCGACCCAGCACATGAGTTTCGAATACAGGAAATGCTGTTGACTGCCCCGGACTTCCCAAATCCCTTCATCAGTCCGCGTCCAGTTGTCGCATACCCAGTTCACCAACCGGCGCAAATGGCTCCAGAGGTCGTAAGAAATCGGGCTCCCGTACTTGTTGTAGAGGTACACCGAATCGAGTAATTCGCCGTAAATATCCAATTGCAGTTGATCATAGGCGCCGTTTCCAACGCGGACGGGACGCGAGCCCTTATACCCCTCGAGGTGAGACAGGGTCTCTTCATGTAATCGGTGCCGGCCGTCGATGCCATACATGATTTGTAAGGACCCGTCCGGATTCAGTTCGTGGCATCGTGCTTCCAGCCAGTGCATGAATTGTTCCGCTTCCTCCGTGAACCCGATGCGCAGGAGCGCATAGATGGTAAATGCCGCGTCACGGATCCACGTGTACCGATAATCCCAATTGCGTTCCCCCCCGACGCCTTCGGGAAGACTGCACGTCGGAGCGGCGACGATTGCTCCCGTCGGCTCAAAAGTGAGCAGTTTGAGGGTCAAGGCCGAGCGTTGTACCATTTCTCGCCATCGACCCCGGTAGGTGCATTGGGAGAGCCATTTTCGCCAGTAGGCGACGGTCTGGCGGAAGAGTTTATTGGCCTGATCTTCGGAGATGGCCTTGCCGCAGGCATCGATCCGCTCCACTTCTTGAAGGGAAAACGTCAATTCGTGACCCTCCTGTATCACAAATTTAGCGACCACGCCGTTGCCTTCTCGTTTCAAGGGAATCGTTGATCCCAACCACAAACTCAGCCCCGGGGCTTCGAAATAGGCGCCATCGGCGGTCAGGGTCGTCGTGTGGGAGTCCCGGGCGTAATTGAAGGCGGGAAAACACTCCAAGCGAAACGGTACGTTGCCGCGAATCGCCTGGACACGGCGAATGATGCCATGATAGCCGGCCTCAGTGGCCTTGAGATCAACCGGCATAAAGTCGATGACGTGTCCCACGCCCTGTTCGGAAAGAAACCGTGTAACGAGCACGTTTGTGTCCGGCCAGTAGTTTTGCTTGTGCGTGGCCTCATTCCCATGGGGTTCAATTTTAAACCACCCGCCTTTGCGATCATCCAGGACGGCGCCGAATACGCTTGGAGAATCAAAGTGCGGGAAACAGAACCAGTCGATCGAGCCGTTCACGCCGACCAGGGCGCTGGTGTGCATGTTGCCGATCAGGCCGTATTCTTCGATGGGCAGGTAGGGCATACGTTACTTCTGACGGGAATCCTTCATTTAGGCTTGTCGCCTGCACCCCAAGCGATGAAAATGGGACGCATTGCACCAATTTGTCATTCCCGACAGCTTTAATCGGGAATCCAGGGATTTTGTTCTTCACAAGCAGAAAAAGCAACCACCCTGGATCCGTCCCCGGCATCTTTAATCGGGGATCCAGTTTATATGGGGGATGACAGAGAGGAGGGCTAGGCCCCCTTCTTCTCTTGACGATGCCTTTCAACCGGCGTCCGTTTCCTTTACACTGTTGCCCAACAAATCTTCCGGAGAACCACAAGATGGCTGACAAAAACGGGAAGTCAACGCCGGATGAACGGGAGCCGGGAGTCCTGTCACGCGATGTCTCCGTGACTACGCGGCCTAAAGAGCCACCGACGCGCCGGGCCTTTTTGACCGGAGCCACGTCGATGTTGGGGGTGGCCGCGGCGCACGTGTTGCTGGCGCCTTTCCTGGGACACGCGGCAGACGTTCAGGATGATCCCACCCGGGTCCCTGGGGCCCTGGCAACGGAATATGGGCGACGCTCACCTTTCGAACGCGCCAAGCGGCTGGCCAGGCCACAGCGGTCGAGAACGCCCCTACAGGACTTGCACGGCATCATCACCCCGTCGGCTTTGCATTTTGAACGTCATCACAACGGTGTGCCGCTCATCGATCCGGCGAAGCACCGGCTTCTGGTCCACGGTTTGGTGGAACGGCCGTTGCTCTTTACCATTGCCGAATTGAAACGCTTCCCCTCGACCTCACGTCTGGCCTTTGTCGAATGTTCGGGTAACAGCGGGAAGGAATGGAAGGGGCCGAAGGGCAAGACCGTGCAGGAGATCTATGGCCTGACCAGCACCAGTGAATGGACGGGTGTTCGATTGTCAACCGTCTTGGCGGAAGCGGGTCTCACCCCTGGGGCCACGTGGACGTTGGCCGAAGGCAGCGATGCCGCAACGATGACGCGGAGTCTCCCGTTGGATCGAATTCTGGATGAAGCCCTGTTGTGCTATGCCCAGAACGGGGAACCGCTCCGTCCGGAGCAAGGCTACCCCTTGCGTTTGTTGGTGCCGGGCTATGAAGGCAACGCCTGTATTAAATGGTTGCGACGGCTGAAACTGGTTTCCTCACCAGTGATGACTCGTGAGGAAACGTCGAAATACACCGATCTGATGCCGGATGGAACCGCGCGTCAATTCACCTTTGACATGGACGCGAAATCCGTGATCACGGCCCCTTCCGGAGGGCAGCGATTGAAAAAGACGGGTTACGTTGAAATCCGGGGTTTGGCGTGGAGCGGGCGTGGCCGGGTCGAGAAAGTGGAAGTGAGCGTGGATGGGGGAAAGAACTGGCAAACCGCGAGGTTGCAGGCACCCATTTTGCCGAAATGTCACACCAGGTTTTGTCTCGGTTGGTGGTGGGACGGGGGGGAAGCCGTTCTTCAAAGCCGTTGTATCGATGAGACCGGGTACCGGCAGCCGACGCGTCAGGAGTTGGTGGAGGTCAGGGGGACCAATTCGTATTATCATTATAATGCCATCCAGAGTTGGCAAATCGACGAAGAGGGGAACGTATCGAATGTCCAGGTATGAGGGCAATAGAGGACCGGACCCCCGTAAGGTCATCCCACGGTCCAAGGTTTGATTCTACCCCTCCTGACCTCCCCTTACCCTTCGACAAACTCAGGACAGGCAAAGAGGAGGAACTTTCTTTATTCCCCTCTTTTGTAAGGAGGGGATAGGGGAGGTAGAGAAGACGCCCGTGCAATTTAACGGATTAGGAGAGAGATGATGTTTAAACGGCAATCTGGATTTCTGCTCCTGCTGTTCGTTATGCTAGCGGTGGGTCCGGCTGACGTGTGGGGAGCATCGAAGAATGATCTCTTTCACCTCGGGCATGTGGCAACCCCGGAGGAGATTCAAGCCTGGGACATTGACGTTGCGCCTGACGGTGAAGGGTTGCCGGCCGGCAGTGGGACAGTAGCGGAAGGTGAGCGCGTCTATGCCAGGCACTGTGCAGGTTGTCACGGTGCGACCGGTGCGGAAGGTCCCAGCCCGAAGTTGGTCGGCGGGCAGTGGACGCTGGCGAGTGCCCATCCCGTGAAAACGGTCGGCAGTTATTGGCCGTATGCCACGACCCTGTTCGATTATATTTATCGGGCGATGCCCTTTGTCGCGCCTCAATCCCTGACGCCGCATCAGGTGTATGCCGTGACGGCCTGGATTTTGTTTCAGAACGGGCTGCTGGACAAAGATACTGTACTCGACCGGGAGACGCTTCCCAAGGTTCGGATGTTGCATCGAGCCGGCTTTGTCCCGGACCCTCGTCCGGACGTGAACCAATTGGGTTCGATCATGATCGATCAACCGTGACGGCCTCAGCGAAATCGCTTCTTGATGCTGTCCCATGATAGCTCCCCCTTCTTCGTAGACCACTCGATGGCGCAATAGACGACCAAGGCAGCCAGGAGTCCGGCCAGGATTGGAGAAGTCGACATGGTGTCATCCAAATAACCCATGACGCTAAAAAACCCGAAACACACGCACCACAAAAAAACAATCACAAATCGAAGAACATGTTCCATCCGTTTTCCCTTGGCTTCATTCTTTTTCTTGCACCCTCTCCCCCGTCGTGGGAGAGGGTTGGGGTGAGGGGGCGCGGTGGCTTCATGACTCTTTCTCGATGGCGGCGATGCGGGCTTCGAGTTCCTGAGCGTCCTGTTCCCGGTTAGTCTTTTTCAACAGCGCGGCGTAGTTCCTGAGCGTGCGGGCCACGATCGGGTGTTCCTCTATTTTGCAAGAGGCTCATCAGATATCCGTGCTCGATAATCTGTCAACTCATCCTGGTCAATTTCTTCGGGAGGAAGAAGGCGATAGTGTTTCTCAAGAGAGACGACGATTCCTCTGTTGCTTTCCTCAAATTCGAACAGTGCGATGCGATCATCCGGCATGAACTGGGCGGCAATCGGTCGACAGATCAAATTGGGAAATTTGTGCCTGCGCAGCGCAACGTCCTGCTCGATCTGCACCACGTTGAGTCGGTCTGTCTTGCCCTTCGCCTGTACGGGAAAAACATAGTGCGCACCACGACGATCGACTCCGATATAGATTTCATCTGTCTCGACTTGTCCAAGTTGTGGAATCGTGGTTCGTAGATGGCTTTGTAACGGGTAACACGTGACTCGTGTAAAGATGTCAACCAGTCGATTGTATCGTAACCTTGCAAGCAGGGCTTGTTCGTCATTCAAGGCATACATCGAGATCAGTCCGGGCGTTGCATCCGGCACTTTTGTTTCAGCCATGTGTTTTGTCGGTGTGATCTGAGCTACCTCGGTCGCTACAAAACGATATTTCCCACGTCCGGCTGGTCGTATAATCCATTCTTTGCCCTTGGGAGCACGTTTGAGAATTGAGGATGGTAACGGAACACGGTAACGGAAACTGTATATGACATCTCCGATGTTTTTCGGCAGCGTGATGCCCAATGTTGCCGCAGCCTTTTCTATGTCGGTCCGACTGAAAAGTACTTCTTGTTCACCTTTCTTGTGAATTGAGAGGAAGATGCGTTCGATGATTCGCACGTACCGGTTAGGTGCAACCATGGCCGTATTTCCTCCCTGCGGATTGCCTGTTCCCCGGCCACCGCAGGACAAGAACTTCTTCTCGAAGTTGCTCCTTTGTTGCCGTCGCCAATCTTGTCCTGAAGAGGTCAATCCTGATCGGTTCATATCCCTGTGACTTCGCCAAGCCGGCTAAAATTTGTCCCGTCTGGATCATGACACGTAAATATGAAGCTTGATCCCCCACGACGTAGGCCAACTTGGCTCCAGGCTTCAGAACGCGCTTCATCGTCTCAAGATGTCTTGCCATCCCGCCGAAGTATAACTTCGTGACCCTGTGATACAGTCGTTCAAAGCCTGAGGTTTTGCCAAGCATCGTACGTCGCTCTTCGATCTCCCGTGCAATGGATTCAATCGTTTTATGCCCTTTCACCCACGTATCATCGTCATCCGTTTTATAGACGCTTCGCGTGTTGGATCGTACGAGAGTTTTCTTCAACGTCCGCAGATCCGACATGCTGTGCGCAAAACCCAAAAGCACGGTTTCGAGGCGTGTTGTCCGCGAATAGTCTTTCTCATTGGGATAGGGAGGAGAAGTGATCACCGCATCGACGGACTCCGGTTCAAGTATTTCAGGAATTTGACGCGCATCAGCTAGAAATGCCTGAGCCGTTGCGCTATTTTTCCGGGGAAGCTGCCGCAGGTCTTCCACAATGGCGTTGACACGGGAGAGCCAAGTAGCCACAACAGGGGCATCGTCCTTACACTTTCCCACACCGACCTCCGGGCCAAAATGCAGGTTGCTGATATCAGCCACCAACGCTTTAGCCAATGCTAACTTTTCGTGAGCCAGGAATTGTTTGTCTTGTTCTTCTTCCAATACGTTTAGCAGGACTAAAACCTTGTGTAACGGTAATGGGCTGATGGAGTTCCTTAGCAGGATCTTTGCGACTTCCGGCGGTAGGGTACGTAGCCCATTCGTGGATCCTGAGGGATCAGAGAAGAACGGAACATCTTCAAGGTTGTCGGCTTTTAAGCGGTACAATGTTTTATCGGCGACACGTTGTGCATGCTCGGCCAGCGCATCGGGTGAAGGGCTCCAATCTGTCTTCACACAACTCGCAAAGTGAGCCATAGGCAATGCTTCAAGGCCGATGCCAGAAATCCCCAATTTCTTGCTCTCTACGATCGTTGTTCCGGTTCCGCAGAATGGATCCAGTACCAGCCCGTCGTTACGTACACCAAAATCATCCAGGTAATCCCGGACCAGATGTGGGGGGAAGGAAAGTACGAACCGGTACCACCGATGCGCGGCGCTGTCATTGTCCTGAACTTTATTGGCATCCCAATTACGGTATTCGCCAAGAGGCTCTTTAATCACCGTTTTTATTGTACTTGACATCTCTCATGCCATTTCCGTTCGAGAGTTTACCATAGTCTCTGAACTCTGACTTGAACCTCTTCATTCTTTTTCCTGCACCCTCTCCCCCGTCGTGGGAGAGGGCTGGGGTGAGGGGGCACAGTGGTTTCATGACTCTTGCTCGATAGTGGCAATGCGGGCTTCGAGTTTTTGAGCGCCCTGTTCCCTGTTGGTTTTTTTCAACAGCGCGGCGTAGTTCCTGAGCGTGCGGGCCACGATCGGGTGTTCCTTGCCCAAGATTTTTTCGTTGATTGCCAGGGCTTGGGCAAAGAGCGGTTCGGCTTTCGCGTATTTCTTCTGCAACAGGTAGAGCAGCGCCAAATTGTTGGCGACGTTGGCGACTTTTTCGTGCTCCGGGCCGAATTTTGTTTTGTTAATGTCCAAGGCATTGACCAGTAACGGTTCAGCCTTCTCGAATTGCCCTTGCAGGCGATAGAAGTCGGCGAGCTTGGTCAGGCTGGCCACCAATCGCGGATTCTCCGGCCCGAACGATTGTTCATTGATATGGAGCGCCTGCTTCAGCAGCTCTTCGGCTTTGCCGGGGGTGCCTTGGGCCACGAGCATGGACGCGAGGTTATTGAGGCTACCGAGCAGACCCGGACTCTCGGTGCCGTATTGCTTCGCATTGATGGCGAGCGCGCGTTCCAGCAAAGGGATGGCTTTCTCATAGTTTTCTTGTGCCCGGTACAGGAGCGCGAGATTGTTGAGGCGCTCTACCAGTTGGAGGTCGTCCGGGCCCGTGACGTTTTCTGTAATCTCAAGGGCCCGGAGTAAGTGCGTCTCCGCTTGGGCATAGTGTTCTTGAGCGGCCAGAACGCCGGCCAGGTTCTTGAGATCCAGGGTCAGATCGATATGATCCGCCCCAAGTGCTTCTTGACGAACGTGTAAGGCCCGTTCAAAGAGGGGGAGGGCTTTCTCGTAGTGTCGTTGCGCGAAATATAGCGCCGCGAGGTTGCTCAGGCTGGCGGCGAATTGAGGGTCGCGGTTGCCGAGAATCTGTTCGTTAAGACTCACGGCGCGACTCAACAGCGGTTCGGCCTGCTCATATTCACCTTGCGCGTCATGGACCGCGGCCAGTTTCGTTAGCGAACGAGGAAGCCGGGGATCCTCTTCGCCAAAGGTTTCCGCTTCCTTGAGCGCGGTGGCGTACTGTTCCTTGGCCTCTTTGAAGCGTCCTTGCTGGAAGAGCAGATCACCTCGGTCTACGTATCGGTCCCACGGGGCTGTCGCGTCCTCGCATCCCGTGAGACCGACCATCGCGATCAAGCATCCTGCCAGCAGCCTTCTCCACCAACTATTCAGCATGTCGTCACCTTTTCTTCGTTTCAATTGTTCTCTGATTGTAAAGAGAGAAACAGCCTTGTGCCAACTGAAAAACTTGGCTGGATCGGGTTGCCTCAAAACAGGTCGAGTTGATCCTTCGGTGGTCTGGCGAAGGTTGCGGGAACGGCATCGTCTCGATCGAATCGATCAAAGCCTTCTTTGCGAAAAGCCAGATCAAATAATTGTTCAATGGTTTGCCACGTTGAGCCTCGTCCCTGGTGTCGCGCAAAGAATCGCTTTTCTTCCAACGTCCCGCCCCTGGTCTCTTTGAGGCGATTGGCGATTTTCCTGATACGGTCGGGAAAGGCCTCGGCCATCCGTTCCAGAAATACCGGTTGCACGTTGTCGTTAAGCCGCAACAGCGTATAGGCTGCGCGTGTGGCGCCGGCCCGTCTCGCACGGTGAAGAATCTCCGGAATGTCCTGCTCATTCAGGCCCGGAATGACGGGACCGATCATGACGGCCGTGGGGATGCCGGCTGCAGACAGGGCAGCCATGGCCTCAAAGCGTTTGGTGATGGAAGGAGTCTGTGGCTCGACTTTTCGAGCAACCTCATTGTCTGCAAAAGGGATACTGAAATACACGCGGACCCAAGCCAGTTCATGGAGGACGTGCAGCAGGTCGAGGTCCCGTTGAATGAGTGCGGCTTTGGTAATCACGGTGATGGGGTTGCGAAATTCGGCACACACCTCTAAACAGGCGCGCGTGAGTTCATACGTGGCTTCCAGTGGCTGATAGCAGTCGGTGTTGCCGGAAAAGACCACAAGCTCGCCCTTCCACGAGGGTTTCAAAAACGCCGTGCGAAGCGCAGCCGCCGCGTTGGGTTTCACGATGAGTTTGGATTCGAAATCCGTGCCCGCGCCGAATCCCCAATATTGGTGACTCGGTCGCGCATAGCAATACGCACAGGCATGAAAACAGCCACGATACGGGTTGACGCTCCACCGGAAGGGCAGATCCGGGCTGTCGTTTCGACTCAGGATTGCTCCGGTCTTTTCCTCAAAAACCTCAGTCGTGACGTGGGGCGCTGGTTCGAGCAGTTCCCGGTGGTGCGTCTCAAACGGGTTCGGCGGATTAGCGATGGGCTTCACTGGTTCCTCTCACGGCCCATCATACCCCTCCATGCACCTTGAACCAACCACCTTTCATTGATCCCAACCCGTTGTCTCGTTCCAGGTATTGCGGTAGACTTCCGGTCTGTCACGCAAATCTTCCGGTAAACGTGTTGTTGGTTGCCCCCGTAGCTCAGGTGGATAGAGCAACGGTTTCCTAAACCGCAGGTCGGACGTTCAAATCGTCTCGGGGGCACCAGATTTGGTGGTGGAATCGTGTGCAGTGGGAGGAATAAGGCGCTTGATGGGACACGTGTTTGCCGAAATAGAGTTAAGTAATCCAAGACAGCCGGATCTGGCTGTTGTAAAAGCGAAGGCTTTGGTCGATACAGGTGCTTTGATGTTGTGCATTCCTCAGCACGTTGCTCTCCAACTGAATCTGACAACAGAGTCTATGCGGGAGGTTTCGGTTGCCGATGGGAGAGATATCAACGTTCCATGCGTCGGTCCCTTGAAGGTTACGTTCGGCAAACGATTTTGCTACGTCGGCGCTTTGGTGATCGGCGATGAAGTGTTGTTGGGTGCAGTGCCAATGGAAGACATGGATCTGGTTGTCAATCCAAGCCGTCGAGAACTCACCGTTGATCCCGCCAGCCCCAATATCCCTCATGCGCGTGTCAAATCGCTGACCGGCTAATCCGGCCTGTAATTTTTTCAGCTTAGGGCGCTTGGATTTCGTGGGTGGGTTGGATGTCGATGCGTTCACCGAAGGTGTCGAGCGTCCCGATCCCGAAGTGGGGATTGTCAACCATCGTGGTGTGGGCCATGCGACGGTCCGTGGCGTTCTCGAATTCGAACCGGACTTGCAGGGTATCGTCTTTCAGCACGACGGCCTTCATGTCCAGTATGCCGCCCATGCCGGGATGCCATGCGACCAGTGTGTAGACGCCTTCCGGGACGTCCGGGATGGTGAAATGACCCTGGGCATCCGTCACGGCATAATAGGGGTTGGTCACGGCCACGCCCCACGTCTGCATGAACTCGTGAAATCCACATTCCAGGTAAAAGATCCGGCGTCCTTTGGTAAAGGCGATGGTATCGACGAGCGGCGTGCCCGGGAGGTGATCGTGGGCCCCGGCGTCGTTCTTGGGGTGATGGGGATTCATGCGTAACGGGCGATGAAACATGACTTCGGACTCGAAAGGAGCGACTTCATACATCTGGATGTCGTGGATAATGGGATCCATGTTCACGATACGGAGGTCCTGCCGGTTCCGTACCGCCATGACCGGCGGAGTGAGCGTACAATCGCGGGCTTCTATAGTGGATGAGGCAGCGGGAAATGGTTTCCCTCGATCAACGCCTTCCAGCATGACCACGGCATGTTGCAGCCCTCCGTCCCGTGCGACGCGAACCTGGTCAAGCAGTCGCCAGACCGTACCGGTGGAAATGCGGCCGCAAAACACGGTTTCGGGATAGGTAATGAGATTAAACGCCTTGGGCGGCGGCGGGGTACCGTTCAGGACGACTTTCCCGGACACGTGGCCACCGTTGGTGATGGGTTGCTCGGTATAAGCCCAACCCGGCGAACCCGGTAGCAGGACCAGAAGGACGCCGAGCAGTCCCATCGGGACAGTTTTAACGGAATTGATGAATGAAAAAGACACGACTTATGGGGGGCTTGGACCAGGACAGAACAGTCGTGATCCCCGACCAGGAAGGCAGGGGATCACGGAGGTCTTTTTATTTCACGCCGACCCGTTCGGCTACGTCTTTCTTGGGCCGTCCCTGTTTGGCCCGGGTTCTGGCGCGAGTGTTTAACGTCGTGTCGTCAGTCAGATAGAAAAATTGATCGTCCACCGACAACTTGTCGGACCAAGCCCGACAAGCGTCGCACATCCGGATTTTTCTCCGGTCGGGACTCCAAAAGCGTTTTTCGCAATGACAGGCTTTTCCGCAGAGGCAATTCACCCAGCCTGCATAGGGAGATGGTTCGGGTTCCGGAATCTCCTGTTGGTCGACCAGTTCCCGCGCTTTTTCGACGGCACGGGCCCATGAGCCCCAATGCCGAACAAAAAATTGAACCGAATATGCTTTTTCTTCGGCAAGATCGTATTCCAACTGCGTCAAATGAGGACGGCCCTCCTGACCCATGAATCGCGCCAATTCCTGCAAGGCTTGGTGTCGTTTCCAGGCGCTGAGCGGTTCCAACGTCCCGCGGCCTCCCGCGTTCTTCGTTTTTGGCATGGTGCAACCCCTTCTGTCTATATCCATTCTGCAGTACAGGTGGATTACCTTACGTTTTGAATCGTACGACAAAGACTGTATATTTTCCAGTCCATTTGACTATTATAACCACACCGGGGCAAAAAGATAAAACGACGCCCCAAAACCATGAAAACCCCGATGGTTGGCTACGGTTTTTGGAAAAATTGACGGAACTCAATTTCCAAATTTAAACAGAATAACATGAAATTTACGATAAAGCCAGTAAAAAAAGAAAAAAATAAAGTGAGAATGGACTGTGCCCGATTGAGTGAGATCACGACCGGGGAGTGGACGGACCCCACGACGCAGGACGCCGGGGCGACGGTTGAAGAATTTCTAACGCGCCTGGGCGGGCCGGCGTGGGTGTTCCTGACCGGGGAAGATTCGTCCCGCACGCGAGCCGTGACGACCCTGTTGCACGGCAACGAACCATCCGGGGTCCGGGCGATTTTCCAGTGGCTCCGTGCCGGGACCCGGCCTCGCGTCAATCTTGCCTGTTTCATCGGGGCCGTGGATGCGGCCATGGCTCCACCGGGATTCGCCCACCGGCAGTTGCCGGACAGCCGGGACCTGAACCGCTGTTTCCGTATGCCGTTCGAGGGCCGTGAAGGCCGGCTGGCGGCCGGGGTGCTCGACAGGTTGCGCGTCATCGGCCCCGAGGCCCTGGTGGATTTTCACAATACGTCCGGTCGCAGTCCCGCGTACGGCGTGACAACGCAATTGGGAGAACCGCAAAAAGCCCTGACTGCCCTGGTCTCAAACCATTTGATTGTGACGGACCTGCGGATGGGAACCTTGATGGAAGCCACGGAAGACGATTTCCCCACCATTACGGCCGAATGCGGTGGGGCCGGCGATGCCCTGTCCGATCAAACCGCGATGACGGCGCTCAAGTCCTATGCCATGGCAGAATCATTATGGGACGAGCCTCAGCGCTATGCGCACGTGAAAACCTTTCATCACCCCATCCGGGTATCACTGGAAGCGGGGAAACAGGTGGCATATGGCGCCGCCGCCGTGCCCGGCGTGGACCTGACGTTACGGTCGGACGCCGATCACTTCAATTTCGGCATCCTGAATCAAGGGCAGGTTCTGGGGTGGGTCCGGGATGCTTCGCCCGGTGTGGTCGTGGCCCGTGACGCCAAGGGGCGTGACCGGACCCTGGAGTTGTTTGCCGTAGACGCAGGCCGGCTTGTGGTTGCACAGGCTTCTCGCATCATGATGATGACCACGAACCCGCAGATTGCCGTGAGCGATTGCCTCTTCTATTGTCTGCCCGTGTCGTCTTCCGACTGAGGGACGAATGGGAGATAGATCCCGTCTTTTCCCCTCCTTTGGTGTAGGGACAGGCCCCCGTGCCTGTCCGAGGGGCGGTAGAAGGTTTTTCTGGTAGGGGCGGGCGACCGGCCAGCCAGTCGCCCCTACATGTACGGATTATCCCCTTCCGTTCATCCTGAGCGTTCTTCGACTTCGCCCCTACGGGGCTACGTTCAGAACCGACGGTCCCCTTCCCGTTCAAGGTGGTCATCCTGAGCGAAGCGAAGGATCTCGTAGTTGAGGCGGTCGGTTATCGAGGGAGAGATTCCTCGCTTCGCCCGGAATGACAAATTGGGGTATCGTTGGCTATTTTCATACCAATGACGGAAGGAAGTCCTGCGGAGATCCCCGATTATGACGTGGGTTTCAGTTTTGTGGTAAATTGCTGGCGGAATTTGGCGAGTTTAGGGGCGATGAGGTAGGCGCAGTAGGGTTGGTTGGGGTTTCGTATGAAGTATTCTTGGTGATAGGCTTCCGCCGGGTAGAAGGGTTGGGCGGATGAGACTTCTGTCATGATCGGGGAGGGAAAGACGTTGTCTGCGGTAAGGGCGGCGATGACTTTTTTGGCTGCGTCGGCTTGTTCAAGGGAATGGTAAAAAATGACGGAACGGTATTGCGTGCCGACGTCGTTGCCTTGGCGGTTGAGCGTCGTAGGATCGTGCACGGCAAAAAAGATTTGCAGCACGTCACGGTAGGTCACGACGGCAGGGTCGAACGTGACCTGCACGACTTCGGCGTGACCGGTCACGCCGGTGCAAACGGCTTCGTAAGAGGGGTTGGGGTGTTTGCCGCCCATGTAGCCTGATTCCACGGTTGTCACGCCCCGCACGTGCTGGTACACGGCTTCAATGCACCAGAAGCATCCGCCGCCGAGTGTGGCTACGTCCGTGTTGTTGTCTGCCGTTTCGGTCATGCGTCTTCCTCCTCGTGTGCGTTGAGCCATGACGGCCGTGCTTATTGTACCGTTTTCCGGACGTTTCTTTCGACCATTTCTTCGATTGGCCCGCGTAGGTGTTTCAGCGGTGCGTTGCCGTGAACCCGGTTGGCCGGGTTCTGCCTTTTGCTCTTGCGTCGGCGCGCGCGTTTATTTACGGTACTGTCCCAGAGCATTGCGCTGGCCTTTGACGCCGGGTTTGTGACGGCACCCTTCGGCTTCGCTCAGGGCAGGCTCCGGCCGTCCCCCACAAAGAGAGGCGTGGTGAGTTCACTCCTGCTCCGATTGTATAAAACGATCGTGATCGATCGGCCAGTCGTGGCATTGGGGCTGGTGTTTTTCCCGGTGGCGTTTTTCGCGTCTTACGTTCCGGATTTCAAGCTCGATGCGTCCTCCGAGTCGATTATCCTGGAGCACGACGAAGCGCTGAAATATTACCGGGCCAGCCGGGAAACCTACGGCTCGGATGATTTTCTCATTGTCGTTTATACGCCGCACGAGGATTTGTTCGCTCCTTCCTCGCTGGCCCACCTGACAAAACTCCGTGATGAACTGGCCCGGATCGATTCGGTCGAGTCGATCCACTCGATCCTGGATGTCCCACTTGTGAACAGTCCCAGGGTGTCCCTGACGGAATTGAAAGGCGGGGAGGGGATACGGACGTTGGAATCGCCGGGTATCGACAAGGAACTGGCCAGGAAAGAATTACAGGAAAGTCCCATCTATCGCAATAACCTGATCAGTACGGACACCCGGACGACGGCGCTGCAAGTTATTTTTAAGGAAGACGCAACCTATGATGAACTCCTGAACAAGCGGAACCGGTTGAGAGAAAAGGAAGCCGAGTCCGGGCTCACAGCGGAAGAAGCGGCGACCCTGCGATCGACGGAGCAAATTTTTCACGAATATCACGCCACTGTCATCGAGTCCGAAAGCAAGGATACCGAGGTCGTCCGCGCCATTCTCGACAAGTATCGTGACAAGGCCCAATTGTATCTGGGTGGGACGCGTATGGTCGTCGCCGACATGATCAGTTTCATCGAATACGACATTGCCACGTTCGGCGCCGGCATCCTCGCGTTCTTACTCATGGCGCTGGTTTACTTTTTTCGGACGTGGCGCTGGGTGCTGTTGCCCATGTCCTGTTGCCTGATTTCCGTCGTCGTGATGGTCGGCTACCTGGGATTTATGGATTGGCCCGTGACGGTGATTTCATCCAATTTTGTGTCGTTGTTGCTTATTATCACGATGTCCTTAACCATCCACCTGATCGTACGTTACCGGATTCTGAATGAGGAAGCTTCGACCGTGGACCAGAAAACGTTGGTCTTCCACACGATGAAGGACATGACGAAACCCTGCTTCTACACGGCCATTACGACCATCGTGGCGTTCTGTTCCCTGATCGTCAGTGATATTCGGCCCGTCATTGATTTCGGCTGGATGATGACGATCGGCATCTCCCTGGCGTTTGTGCTGAATTTCCTCTATTTCCCCGCGGTGCTGGTACTACTCAAGCCGGAGAGGGTGAGTCTGCGAACGGATGCCACCAAGGCATTTACCATGGCAGTGGCGGGCTTTACGCTCAAGCATGCCAAGCCGATTGTGGCGGTTTCCTTGCTGTTGGCCGTGTTAGGCGGAATGGGTATCGGGCAACTGGAGGTGGAAAACAGGTTTATCGATCATTTCAAAAGCACGACGGAAATTTACCGGGGCATGGAATTGATTGATATGAAATTGGGGGGAACCATTCCGTTGGACTTCGTGATCGACGCTGATGAAACGGTTGCTGTTTCGCCTGAAGCGACGGACGATCCCTTTGATGATCCGTTTGATGACCCAGATCCGTTCGCCCAAGAAGAGGATGCCGCCGGCCAACCTTCCTATTGGTTCAACGGATACCGGTTAACGCAGGTTGAAACGATTCACGATTACCTCGAATCGTTGCCGGAAATAGGCAAGGTCCTGTCCCTGGCAACTGGCGCGAAAGTATTGAAGCAGTTGAATGACGGCCGGATGCCTGAGGATTATGAGTTGGCGCTGTTGAGAAAGTACGTGCCGGAGGACGTGAAAAAAGCGGTGCTTGATCCGTACCTGTCTCCCGATGCAACCCAAACGCGTTTGACAATGCGACTGATTGAATCCGCCCCGACGCTCAAACGAAAGGAATTAATTGAGCGTATCCAACGATACCTGGTTGACGAAATAGGGTTTGCCGAGGCAACCGTGCATCCCACCGGAATGGCGCTCCTCTACAGTCACCTGCTGCACAGTCTCTACCGCTCGCAGATCCTGACGATGAGTGCGGTTTTTGTGAGCATTCTCCTGATGTTCGTGATGCTGTTTCGCAGGGTTTCGCTGTCCATCGTGGCGATTCTGCCGAACCTGTTGGCGGCCTGTGCGGTACTCGGTTTGATGGGCTGGTGGGGGATTCCCCTGGACATCATGACCATTACCATTGCGGCGATTACGGTGGGCATTGCCGTTGATCACGCCATTCACTACATTCACCGGTTTCAGGTGGAATTCGTGAAACACCAATCGTACCGGGACACCATCGTGGCGTGCCACGGGAGTATCGGTCGCGCCATCTATTATACGGCGCTCACGATTACCGTGGGGTTCAGTATCCTGGCATTTTCCAATTTTATCCCCACCATCTATTTCGGTTTGCTGACCGGCATGGCCATGATGGTGGCTCTCATCAGTAACCTGACCCTCCTGGCCGCGTTACTCATGATTGCAAAGCCGCTAGGCCCGGCATCCACGTAACCCGAATTTTTCCCTCTCCCCCTGGAAGAGGGCAGGGTGAGGGGAAAGACCCTGGATTCCCCCTAAAAGCCTGCGGGAATGACGGAAAGAGGAAGATCGGGGATCCAGGGTCTTTGTCTTGGTATTTGTAGCCGCGCCATCTCATGGCGCTTCTTTTTACTGGCTTCCCCAGGCCGCATGAGATGCGGCCGCTACAACTTTTACTCCCTCGCCCCTTGAGGGAGAGGGTCGGGGTGAGGGGCCAGGCTTTCCTACGTCGCGTGATGCGTGATGATGACGTGCTCCTTGGAGTTGGGCACCGCGAGCAGTTCGCTGTGGCCGAATCCGGCGTTTTGAAACATGGCGTCCCATTCATTGAACGTGTACGCGTCACCCGCCGGGGTGGTAACCAACATGATGAGGGCAAAGTCAGCGGATGCAGGACTGATTCGATCGTCATTCGGGACAAACTCCAAGGTGATGACCCGGCCTCCCGGTGCCATTGCGGCCCGTACCTTGCGGAGAAAGTCCTCACATTCCGGGATCCCGAAGTGGTGCAAAAAGTTGGTGAGCAGGACCAAGTCATACCCCTCGCCCAAATCGACGTCAAAGGCACTGCCGGCAATCGTTTTAAAGCGATCTCCCAGCGACGCGGCGTCCGCGTTTTCTTGGGTGACGGTGAGGACGTTCGACCAATCGACCGCGGTGACTTCGGCATCCGGAAACCGTTTTCCGATCTCGATGCCGTAGAGCCCATGGCCCGCGGCCACGTCCAGAACCTTGTTAATCGGCCCGCCCGTTGACGCCAGGTGTTCGGCGATCCATTTGGCCGGTCCGACCATCATGGGCATCATCGCCCGGGCGAAGGTGACCCACTCGGGATGTTCCTCGGCGATGGTCCCCTGGTCAGGTAACGTCGTCCCGCCTTTGCGCACGGCCTCGGTCAGGTTGCAGAAGCCTTCAAACAGCGTCGGACTGAGGAGGAATTCCAGGGTTCCGCCGAGGTAGGCCGGCGAGGTTTTGACCAGAAACACCTCAGAATCCTGCGTAAGGGCATAGGTATCATCCGATTTCGTGAGAAACCCGATCATCACCAGATAGTCGACCAGCATGCGCAGGCCTCGCTCCGAAGCCTTGCACCGGTCCGCCAGTGCCGACGTGGTATTGTGCCCTTCCTTAATGGCCGTGAAGACTTCCAGGTCGGCTGCGGCTTTGAGCGAGAACGTGCGTTGAATCGCAAAAGCCGTGTCAAAAAACAGGATCGGCGACGGAGAGGTTGCTTGTGTCATGGTTCTACCTTTCAGGTACAGGATTGTTCAAAGACGGGTGCGTCAGGAAAGACGTGGTTCTTGTTCACTATAGCATGTTCTTGAATTCGGTTTGCAAAGGCAGGTTACGGAACAAAGGTAAAAGCAAAGGCCTTTTGGATCCCAGCAGCGACAACTTGTATTTCCGGTCAACTCTGATTATCTTATGGTCATGCAGACCGTCCGCATTGCTGATTTGAAAAACCGCTTGAGTGACTTCAGGGGGGACTCGATGAAATGTTCGGCAGCATGGTTGTGTGCGGTTGGGGTGATCGGGATGATCTTTGTCGCGTCCGGGGAGGCGGGTGCGGAGCCGGGGCGGTCCGGGTGGTACGTCGGCGGAGGAATCGGGGTGAATTGGACGTCCCGGATGGATCAGAAGGGATGGAACAGGGACTCCTATTGCTACCCGGATTCCGGTTGTGAGCCTCAAGGTCGCTCCAGTGCGGACATACCGGGATACCGATGGATGTACAACCTGGACCTGGATGCCGGCGCCGCATTCGAAGTCTCGGTGGGCCGGATGTTCAACAACTGGCGCTTGGAATTTTCCGCCGCGCAACGCAACAACGCCATTCAACAGCAATTCAAGGGCATCACGTATTTGGACGGGGGGCTCGTCCCCTCGCCGGCGGACAACTCGCCTTCCCGTAACGTGACGTCCAATTCCACGGCAAGGATCGACGACCTGACTACGCGCACGTTGTCGGTCAACGCGTATTACGATTTCACGAACGTGTTCGAACGCATCACGCCGTACGTGGGCGTCGGGTTGGGAGTCGCGTTCGTCGAAATATCGGGCCTCCATTTTTCTACGAGTTACGAAGACACGACGAATCCCGCGAGAGATCTGTCGGCGTTCAACAGCACTCAGAACGCTGACCTGTCCGATACCGTGTTGGCCGGCAATGTGTACGCCGGTACGGATTACAGCCTGACGGACCAGACGTTATTGGGCGTCAAGCTGACGTATTCCATCATGGACGACATTGAACACACGGGCGGCTACGCGATGCATCCGATGCACGCGCAGGACCCCGGCTTCCCCAACCACAACACCTTCAGCGGTCCGCGTCAATTTTCCGTCATGTTCACGGTAAAATATTTGTTCGGTGACTGAGCCTGAACGGGTTGCGTTGCCCGTGCGGCTTCTCCTGTAGGGGCGACCGGCCGGTCGCCCGCCCCTACGCGGATTACAGTTAGCCCAGGGCGGTGAACAGGTCCGGGTGTTTGAGGCGGTAGTTGAACTCAGACAGGATTTTCTTGGGCGAGAGGCGTTTCCCTGCTTCGCGGGTGACGGTGGCCGGAGGGACGTCAACCTGAAAGCGTTCGGCGGCGAAGCGGCAGATCTCGGCCCAGGGTCGTGGTTGGCCGTCGCTCAGGATATAGGTCGAGCCGGGTGCCGCATGTTGCAGGGCGAGAAGGCACAACTCGGCCACGTCTTCTACATGGATCAGGTTGACGGATTTTTGTGAGTTCTTGATTTTTCCGTTCCGGATCCAATCGAACACGTGCCGGCCCGGGCCATAAAGCCCGGACAGTCGCAGGACGACAGCCCCATACGTGGTGCGCAGACGTTCTTCGCTGGCGACGCGGGGCAGGGAGCGGTTGACCTGTACGCGTTCATCGATGAGGCCGGAGCGGCACGTTCGATAGGCCGAGGTACTGCCGAGGAGGATCAAGCGGCCGTGTGCGTCAAGCGCGTGTTGTGCGAAGGTTTCGGCGACGTCCTGGGGCAACGCCGGAAAGCACCAGATGATGTCCGATCGCTGGGGGATTCGCGTCCAGGTCTCGGGTTGTCGCAAGTCAAACCGGATGCGGTGGTGGGGCTGGGCAAAGGTCAGGTGCGCGTCCGGGTCGCGGCTGGTTGCGAATACCGGACGACGGCGTCGCCGGGCTACGCGATAGATGAAACGTCCGGTATAACCGGCGCCGAGAATCACGAGTGGAGCATGTGCCATGCGACTCCTGGGGTCTGCTGGTATCGGCCGGGCCGGGGGTGTTACCCGGTCAGTTACCCGGTCATATAGTCGCGGGCGTAGCTGACGTAGTTCTGAGCCGATTCCTTGAGCCACGCCAGTTCGGCTTTGCGGAGTGGCCGCGTGACGCGGGCCGGTGAGCCGAGCATCAGGCTACCCGGCGGAATTCTGGTGCGTTCGGTGACCAGGGCCCCGGCTCCGATGATACAGTCGTCTCCGACCACGACTCCGTCCATCAACACGGCCCCCATGCCGACCAGGACCCGATTCTGAATGGTGCAGCCATGCAGCACGACGTGGTGGCCGACCGTGACGTCGTCGCCGAGAATCAGTGGATACGTGTCATGTGTCACGTGGAGCAAGGAGAGGTCCTGGACGTTGGTGCGCCGCCCGATTCGAATATAATTGACGTCGCCGCGGATGACGCTGTGAAACCACACGCTGGAATCGGCTTCGATGACGACGTCGCCGACGATCACCGCGGTGTCTTCGATAAAGGCGGAGTCCGCAATGGTCGGGGTAACGCCTTTGTAGGCCTTGATCATGGGCAGTTGTGCCTGTCTTTGCAGTCATTCGATGACAATTTCCAGCCCGCCTTTTCCCCTCCTCTGTAAGGAGGGGTGAGGGGAGGTAGAGGCTGTGGACGCAATAGCAAAACCCTGTGCTCGAATGCCTCTACCCCACCTATCCTCCCCTTACAAAGGGGAGGAAAAGAGCGCAAAGGGGAGGTAGCGGGTTTCTCTGGCACGGGCGACCGGCCGGTCGCCCCTACATCCTTTTCAAATCATGCGTATGTGGTCAGCCTTTGCCGACGATCGACGCTATGACGAGAATCGTCAAGGCCGTGATCACGGCAACGTACACGGTCACGCTCCGGTCGTTCAACCAGGCGGTTTGCCAGTCTTCGGGGTATAACGCTTTGCCCACCAGGTAGAGGCCTTCTTCGTACAGGCCGAGCACCTGTTCCATCTCGATCAGGGTCTGCTTGGCGATGCGGTGGCGATCGCGTTGTTGCAGGATCAGGTAGATAAACAGGGCCGAGAACAGGGCTGTGCCGGTAATGGCAAAGACCTTGATGGTGAGGTGAACGGGACCCGGCGGGGACAGTGCGAGAATCGTGATGAGAAGCAGCACCAGAAACGCGCTGCCGAAAGCCGTCAGGCGCATCATCTGTTCCCGGCGGCGGAACACCTCTTCCTTATACCAGGGGTAGAGCACTCGAAAGACTTCGAGTTGTTCCTCGGTCAATTTGACGGGCGGCGTGCTCATAACCGGTTGATCGTCGCGAGATGGGTCTGCATCCAGTCTGCCAGGTGGACGGTCATCCGACGAAAGTCTTCGGGTCTGCCGAACGGGTGATCGGCCTCGGGCAACAATACGAGTTTTGTGTCATCGGGCAAGGACTCTTTCAATCGTTCGATCTGGTGGAAGGGGACCAGTTCGTCCTGTTCTCCATGGACAATCAGGACGGGACTCTTGATGGCGCGCGCGGCTTCATAGGCATTGAAGACGCGGCAATTCTCGTAAAAGGCGAAATCCAGAAAAACCGGCGTCGTTCCACCCGTCACGTCGGGAATATAATTGGTGCGTTGCCATTCTTCAATCCCGGCGCGACCGAATTCACATTCCAGCATTTCCGGGAAATCCGGGACCGGGCATTTTAAACCGATGGCCCGCAGTTCAGGATGGTGCTGCGCCACCAGGATAGCCAGGAGCCCGCCGAAACTCGATCCGATCAGCCCCAACTCATGATACCCGCGTTCACGCATCAGGCTGATGGCGCGTTCCAATTGGTCGCAACAAGTCGATACCGTGAGCCGGCCGAATTCTCCTTCGGATTCACCCATTCCGAACCAATCGAATCGCAAGGTGCTGATCCCTTGATCAACCAGGAGTTCCGTCAGGCGGAGATTGGTGCGGCTGTCTTTGTTCGAGAGAAAACCATGGCAGAGGATGACGGCACGGCCTGTTTGACTTTCAGGCTCCGCCAGGATGGCTGCGACTGCGTTGTGTTCGCTGTCCTGAAAGGTAAGGGAGGTTTCTGCCACGGCGTCGCGCTCAGGAAAGAAAATAGAAGTGATTGGTAGGCCCTCGGCCTTGGCCGATGGCCAAGCCGTGACGAATCGCCTCGGTCACGTACTGTTTTGCCGCGTCGACGGCGTCGGGGAGGGGTTTGCCGGCCGCGAGGTGTGCGGTGAGGGCCGAGGCGAAGGTACAGCCGGTGCCATGGGTGTGCGGCGTGTCGATCCATTCGCCTTTGTACATGCGAAAGAACCGGCCGTCATACAACAGGTCGGTGGCGGGGCGTTCCGGTAAATGCCCGCCTTTGATCAGGACGTGTTGGCAGCCAAGCTGGTGAAGCGCCTTCGCCGCCTGCCGGGCTTCGGCCAGCGACCGGATCGTCAGGCCGGTGAGCCGTTCGGCTTCATGGATATTGGGCGTGATGACGGAAGCCAGGGGAATGAGGGCCTGCTTCACGGCGTCAACCGCGTCATCCTGCAACAGGTCATGCCCGCTTTTCGACACCATGACGGGATCGACGACAATCCAGGGCGCGTGGTACTGTTGCAACTTCCGGCCGACCAGGAATGCGAGTGAGGCCGAGGACAGCATGCCGGTCTTGACCGCGGCCACGTCGAAATCGTCAAAGATCGCGTCGATTTGCGCTTCGACGATGGACTCCGGCAGATCGTGAATGGCCGTGACGCCCGTAGTATTTTGTGCGGTAACCGACGTGAGCACCGACATGGCATAGGTGCCGTTGGCGGACATGGCTTTCAGGTCCGCCTGGACCCCGGCGCCGCCGCCCGAGTCGGAACCGGCGATAGTCAGGACTTGTTTGAGCATGGTACGGAAAAGAGAACGGGAGAATGGAAGCCGGGTCGTCGTGTCACGGGCTTCGACTCTAGCACGGGGCCTGGGAGTGGTCAAATTGATTCCCCTCCTTTGTAAGGAGGGGTGAGGGGAGGTAGAGGCTGTGGACACAATAGCAAAATCCCGTGTTCCAGGTACGAATGCCTCTACCCCACCTGACCTCCCCTTACAAACGGGAGGGAAACGCTTATACAGCAAACTCCGTGTCAGAGGCGACAGCTTTATACGATGCTTTCTCTTCCTCGTGTTTGTTCTCGCGGCTTGTTCCTCCGAATATCAGGACGTGACCATCGTCATCGACGATTTTCGATTCTCACCGGCTCGGTTTGACGTGCAGGCAGGGCAGCCCATGCACCTCGTGGTGAGGAATCAAGGCCGGGAAACACACCGCTTTCAGACTACCTTTTCTGCTCAGCACCGGGTTCGGGTCGTGTCGGAATCCGGCCCGCAGGCCGGCTCTCTCGAGCAGGGGATGTCCCTGGCTCCCGGCCAACGGCTCGAACTCGATCTGACCTTGCCGCCGGGCGTCTATCACTTTCGATGTCCCATCAAAGGCCATCGCGGCATGCAGGGCATGATCGTGGTTTCGTAGGGATGGGCCGGCGCACGCCCTGCTTGTCCTGAGCGGAGCCCCGTAGGGGCGAAGTCGAAGGGAATGACTGAACACATACAGGAATGACAGCAAGGAACAAAGACGCTGGATCCCCGATCAGGTCGAGGATGACAGGAGGGGGAGACAGGGAGACAGAACCAACGACCCAGCTTATCGTATCTACATAATCATTATGATATAGTCCTGGCCGAACCTGGATGGGGAACGCGCCCATGCCACGAGGAAGGGTTATTCGGTCATGATTGAATGGCTGGGTATTGGCCACTTGTTCGAACTTTCGCGCTCGGAAGCGATTGCGGGGTTCTTTACGCCGCTGGTGGTCTTTGCTGTATTTTTCCTGGCACAGATCATTCTACCTGCACGGCGAGTACCCGGCTACGTCGTCAATCCGGAAACCGGCGCACCCCGCCACTATCGTCTGAACGGTTTGCTGGTGTTTGTCATCGCGCTGGTCGTCTGGGCGTTCGAGTTGACCGGCATGCCGCGTGATTGGTTCTACCGGTCCACGATCTATGCGGTGGCCGGTGGGACGGTCTTTACCACCATCTTTGCAATCATCGGTGTGTACAGCCAGCCGCCGGGCAAGGGGGAAAATCCGTTCTTGGCGCTGTGGGATGGGCGGGCCCAGGAGTTGTCGTTCTTCAATGAGCGCTTCGACGTCAAGATGTACTTCTATGTCGTCGGTGGGACGATGTTTGCGCTCAACGCCCTGTCCGGGGCCGTGTACCACTACCAGCTTTTTGGGGAAAACTCCAACCCCGGCGTGTTCCTGTATGCGGCGTTCTTCGCGTTGTACATCCTGGATTACTGTGTCTTTGAGCGCGTCCAACTCTATACTTACGACCTGATCCATGAGCGTGTCGGCTTCAAGTTGTTCTGGGGTGGGCTCGTGGTCTACGGGTGGCTGTTTATCCTTCCGTTGTGGGGTATGGCCGTGTACCCGGACCCCGGATTTTCGCCGACGGCGACGTCTGTGTGGCTCATCGGAACGACGGCGCTGTTCTTGTTGGGTTGGGGCATCTCGCGAGGCGCCAACAATCAGAAATACACGTTCAAGCGATGGCCCGACCGCAAGTTTCTCGGACTGATCGAGCCCCAGTACATTGAGGCCGGTGACCGTAAGATTCTGTGCAGTGGTTTCTGGGGTGTCGCCCGCCACTTCAACTACATGGGCGAAGGGTTCCTTGCCCTGTCGATTGCCTTGGTTTTCGGCTACTTCACGAATCCCTGGGCGTGGACCTACTTTATCTTTATCGTGTCGTTGTTTGTCTTCCGCGAACGCTTTGATGACGGGTTCTGTGCCGAGAAATACGGCGCCGAAAAATGGGCGGAGTATCAGGCGCGGGTCAAGTACCGGATTTTTCCGGGTGTGTATTGAAAGAACCTCTGATTTAATGCACTATAGGGTGCAGGGCTGCGTTGTGTCCTCGCTCAACCCTCACCTATCTCGATGATAAGCCTCGGGTTTTGCTCCGGGACGCCTTGCCCTGCATCCCGCTATCACACTAAATCAGAGGTTCTGAAAGGGTTTCCGGCGGACTACATACTAGAGGAGAGGGTGAACGTGTCGAATAAGGTTGTCCCGTGGAGAGGGATTGCCGTGGGTGCGGCATTGCTGCTGGCCGTAGTTATGCCGGTTCTTGCCGCGAATGAGGAACCGACGGAGGTTGAAGTGGCCGACGCGCCGGTGCGATTGGAAGAGGTGGTGGTAACCGGTTCCCGCATCCACATCCCCAATTTGGCCAGTGCGAATCCGGTCTATCACATTGACGCGGAGGCCTTGTCGTTCCAGGGCAACGTCCGGGTGGAAGACACGTTGCGTATCCTGCCGCAGGTGTTTTCCGGCCAGAACGCCGGCGTATCCAACGGTGCCACCGGGACGGCCACCCTCAACCTGCGCAACCTGGGCGCAAAGCGAACGTTGGTGCTGATCAACGGCCGGCGCCTTCCGTCCGGATCACCGATCGCGGGGGGAGTTGGTGCCGACATCAATCAGATCCCCGGCGCGTTGATCAAACGCGTCGACGTGTTGACCGGCGGTTCCTCGGCGACCTACGGGGCCGACGCCGTAGCCGGGGTAGTCAATTTCCTGATGGTGGACGATTTCGAGGGCGTCAAACTTGATTACCAGTTCAGCCAGTACCAGCACAATAACGACAACGACCGGTTGCAGGGGATTGTCCGGGATGCCGGGTATTCACCGGCCACTGGCTCTTCGTGGGATGGCGATATCTCGAATGTTTCCCTGGTCATGGGGAGAAATCTGGGGCGACGCGGGAACGTGACGGTTTACGGGACCTATCGCAACATCGAGCCGGTCTTGCGTGGGGCCCGCGATTACAGCTCTTGTAGCTTGACCAGTGGCCTGACGTCCCGATCTGCGCTGGACGGGTGCGGCGGTTCGGGCACGACACCGCAGGGGACCTTCTCCGACTTTGGCGGGCAGGCAAGCCGGGGGCTGAAGGATTTGGATTACAAGGTTGAGGGTCATCAATTCGTGCCCAGGGACGGCACGCTCTACAACTATGCCCCGACGAATTATATCCAACGTCCCGACCGGCGCTGGACCGCCGGCCTGTTTGTGAACTATGACGTGCATGACAAGGTCGAAGCCTACACCGAGTTCATGTTCATGGACGACCGGTCGGTAGCTCAGATCGCTCCTTCCGGGTCGTTCTTCCACCCTGACGTGCTCAACTGCGGTAATCCCCTCATGTCCCCGCAACAGTTCGAGGCAATATGCGGTGCCTATGGTCTGACGAAGGATGACGTGCAGACGGTGCGGATCGGCCGGCGCAACGTCGAGGGTGGCAGCCGGCAAGATGATCTGCGGCACACCTCCTACCGGAGCGTGTTCGGCCTGCGGGGCGATCTGAGCGACCGTTGGTTCTATGAACTGCACTATCAATACTCCAAGGTGAACATGAAGAACACCTACCTGAACGACCTGTCGATCACCCGGGTCAATCGCTCGCTGGACGTGGTGGAACATCCGGGAACCGGTGAACCCGTGTGCCGTTCCGTGCTGGATGGCTCCGATCCGAACTGCGTGCCCTGGAATATCTTTCGGGAAGGCGGGGTGACGCCGGACATGGTGAACTACCTGTCCATACCGTTGACTACCGAAGGATCAACGGATCAGACGGTCGTGTCCGGTTACTTGACCGGTCATCTCGGCCGGTATGGTATCAAGTCGCCCTTCGCTGAAAACAGCGTGGACGTGGTGCTGGGCGGTGAATATCGCGAAGAAAATTTACAATTCACTCCGGGCGCAGCCTACCGTAGCGGCGACGGGGCCGGTCAGGGAGGCGCCAGTCATCCGGTCGGCGGAGGCTTCGACGTAAAGGAATTTTTCTTTGAAGCCGGCATCCCATTGATCGAAGGCGCGCCTTATGCGGAGGAATTGGGGCTGGACGTGGGCTATCGCTATTCCGACTACGATTTCGACTTGCAAACCAACACTTTCGGTGTCCGTTCAATTTGGGACACCAATTCCGGCGTCAAGTTCCGGGCGAGTTTTCAACGGGCAATCCGTGGACCGAACGTGCGGGAACGATTTCAGCCGCAGGGTTTCAGCTTGTTCGATATGCCTGCCGATCCCTGTGGCGGTCCCGTGACCAATGGCCAAACGGCTGCCGGCCGCACCTTCGAGGAATGCGCCCGGAGCGGCGTCACGGTTGCCCGGTTCGGTCATGTCGCCGACTCGCCGGCCGGACAATACAATTTTCTGCAAGGGGGGAACCCGGACCTGGGAGCAGAGGAAGCCGACACCTACTCCTTCGGTCTGGTGTGGACGCCCCGCTTCGTGCACGGGTTCAACTTCAGCGTGGACTACTATTCGATCAGAATCCGGAAAGGGATCAGCAATTTGACCCCGCAGCTTATCCTGGATGAATGCCTGGACGGCAATGCCGCACAATGCGCCAAAGTCAGACGCGGGCAGAGTGGGGACCTGTGGGTGGGGTCCGACGTGGACCGTAGCGGCCACATTGTGGCCCTGTTGGATAACCTGGCCATCGAGAAGGTGCAAGGGTACGATGTCACCGCCCTCTATGACCTTGACGTGGGTGAATGGGGGCATTTGCACTTCAATGATATTCTCTCGATCACCTCGACGTGGGACCAGCAGGAATTGGAAGGCGCGCCGATAGAAGACTGCCTTGGCAAATGGGGACTGACGTGCGGCTCACCGACCCCGGAGATGCGTAACAATCTGCGGGCCACCTGGATCACGCCCTGGGGTGTACGGCCCAGTCTCATGTGGCGTTACGTCAGTGGCGTCGAAGCCTTGAACGACGCCGGAGTGGATCTCGAAGAACGACACTATTTCGATCTGGCTGCGATTTGGGATTTCACCGACTACGCCAGTCTTCGGGTTGGAATCAACAACCTGTTTGATCTCGAACCGCCGATCGCCGGTGCGGATGCAGGGCCAAGTATTTACGGCAATGGCGGCACCTTCCCCGGTCTCTATGACGTCCTGGGTCGGTATTTCTTCATCGGACTTACTGCCAATTTTCTCTAGTGGGGTGTCAGGTTACGCCCTTCGACAAGCCTGTCCTGAACTTGTCGAAGGAAGCGTAGCGAAATGAAGTCGAAGGAAATGACCGAAACACATACCTCTGGCCATGCCGGAATGTCCGTTCCGAAAAATTCCAAAAAATCGACCGGACGGTAACTTTTTTGTGGACATCTCCAATGCGTGCTAGTATAGTGCCTTAGTGGATGTAACGAAAAAATCGGACGTGCGCCGAATTGAAGTTCTATCAAGAAGGTGAAACATGATTGGTTCCTTTGGGTGGATGGAGTTATTGCTCATCCTGTTCATCGTCCTCATCATTTTCGGGGCGGGGAAAATCCCGCAATTGGGAGAAGGATTGGGGAAAGCCATCAAAGGGTTCAAAAAGTCGATAAACGAACCGGAGGCCATGGACGTGACGCCGCCGGACGAAACAAGCACGGGCGCGTCAGCGGCACCGCAGCCGGGGCAGATCACGGAGCCGGTCATGGCGCAACCCACTGCGGCGCCACAGGCCGGAGAACCAGTCCCGCAGGCGGTACCGGCACCACAGCCCGAAGCCCAAGAAACCAGGCAGGCCTAACAATCTTTTCCCCTCCTTTGTAAGGAGGGGCGAAGGGGAGGTAGAAGCATTCATCCCCTCTCCCGCATTAAGCAGGAAAGCGGCAGGGGGCAAGTAAAAATCCCCTCTCCCCTTTCCTGCATTAAGCGGGAAAGAGGGAGAGGGCAAGGGTGAGGGGAAACAATGTTCGGCCTGGGGGCAATGGAAATCCTGATTATTCTGGTCATTGCCTTTCTGTTGTTCGGTCCCAAAGAATTACCGGAGATTGGAAAACAGGTCGGGAAAGCCGTCAAGGGGTTTAAGGAAACAGCAGATGATTTACGGCAGTCCGTCGAGCCGGAAATCAATATGATTCAGCAAGAAGTCAAAATGGTGGAGCAGGACCTGCAATCATCCATGAAAGAAGCGGAAGACACAATCAAAGGCGCAGGCGACGCGGCCTCCGCCGGCATCAACGAAGGAAACAAACCCGCGTAACCGCCTTTTCCCCTCCTTTGTAAGGAGGGGTGAAGGGGAGGTAGAAGCATTTATCCCTCTATAAATAATTTTTTTGAACCTCTTGCAATAAAATGGAAAGTAGCCTATATTTGGCAACTAATTTTAAGTGGACGGTAACAATCTGACAAACAGGCAGCCCGATTACGCCACTTACTGAACAAAGGAGGTGCAATCAAAACAAGGATAAGGGAATGCTTGTTCCAATAAAATTCCGGAGTCACGAGCCTGAAGTTTCTTGCAGCAACAAGGCTCGTCTTAAATAAAACAAGTTGCACTCATGATAATAAAGCAAGCAAAAATGAGCAATTACCATAAATATTGGGCTGGCAAGGACTACGCGCTGCCCGCAGGGGGGAATCAACTTACAGGAGGAGTCACAATGAAACGATTGAATGACGGTATCAAATGGACAATGGCCGCGGTCCTGCTTGCAGGAATCACGGCTGTTCCGGCTTTTGCCGAGAAAACGACGCCGGCCACGGGTAAGAACTCGGCTGTCCCGGCGGTGCCGCGCGCGATTCCGGATCTGCTTCCGTATCATAAATTCGATCCGCCCAAAAGCAAGCTGTTCGACATCAGCAAGCTCACTATTTCCGGCGACCTGCGTGTCCGTCCGGAATTCCGGAACAACCTCACCTTCGGGGCGGCAAAGAACAACACGTTCATCGTGCAGCAATGGGCGCGGTTGGGCTTCAACTACTCCATCTCTCCGGATGTGACGTTTTTCCTCCAAGGACAACATTCCAAAAACTGGGGGGTCAATGCTCCTGATGGAGTAGGAGGGGGACCTGATGCCAATGGTACGAATGGGACCATCTTTGCCCGGCAGGCGTTCATGCTGGTGAGGAATTTCCTGGTGCCGAACCTGACCATCAAGGCCGGGCGGCAACTGGTGGTCTGGGGCAACCATCGCATGTTCGGGCATTTCGACTGGAACAACGTGGGATGGAGTCACGACGGGTTGACTGCGAACTACAAACTCAGCAAGAGCACCACCTTGGAATTGGGCTGGTTGCGCACGGCTGAGAGAAACTGTAGGAGCGTGACTGGCGGTAACTGCATCCTTAATTCCACGGCGAGCAACCCAGCAACGGACGCAACGGACGATGGCAATGTGGTCTTCGTGCGGGCGCCTATGAAGGTTGCGGGCGTGGTCTTGGAACCCACCTACATCTGGCATGACGGCGGAACGGGCGGAATGATAAACGCCCCTCGCCCTGCGAACCAATCCAGGCATACTCTCGGCGGCCGAGCAGTCAAGAAGTTCGCTGCGGGAAGTGCTCGCATTGACGCCACGATCGAAGGCTACTACCAATTCGGTGAAATAGGCCAGGGTGCGAATGCCGCCGGTGGTCCCAAGAACTTGGATATCGAGGCCTTTGCCTTCCATATCGACGGTGGCGTGACCCTTCCGGTTCCCATGCAGCCCCGCCTGAGCGCCGAGTTCAACACGGCCTCCGGGGACAAGGATCCGAATGACGGCAAATTCCAAAGTTTTGATCAATTGTATCCGACGAACCACATTCATTTCGGGTACATGGACCGCATGTCCTGGAAGAACATGAACCATCTGGCGTTCGGCCTTCAAATGCGGCCCAACGCGGACAGCCACTTCGAAGTGACCGGGCACTTGTTTCAACGCCAGGAGGCAACCGACGGCGTCTATCATGCCGGTCAAACTGAATTCTTAGCTCCTAATGCTAGCACCGACTCGACCGAAGTTGGAGAAGAAGTTGACGTGGTGTATACCCATTTCTTCACCCCGGGGAACCACGTAGCTTGGCAAATCGGCGGCGGGGTTTTCCTCCCCGGTCAGTTTATCGATGACCTTCGTGGTGGGAATGCTTCCGAGCAATCCTGGGGCTATACCCAACTCTGGGTGAACTTCTAAGGAAGGAAACCCGCATACAGACTCCTCCACACTCTCTCCCCCAAATAACCCTCTCCCTTCGGGAGAGGGTAGGGTGAGGGGGGCGAGGAGGCACCTCAATCCCCGCTGAGGCAACCCCTCAGCGGGGATTTTTTTGTGCCTATCCCTCCCCCCTTGACCTTCCTTTTCCTCCTAATCCGTCATCCCTGTATGTGTTCACTCATTCGTTGACACAATGCTCAGATTGAACAGGAGTGGTCGTGTTCTTTTCCTCCCCTTTGTAAGGGGAGGCTAGGTGGGGTAGAACTGTCTGTCCATGAGGTTTCCATGCCTCTACCTCCCCTCGCCCCTCCTTACAAAGGAGGGGAAAAAGGCGGGCTGGAAATGTGTCAACGAATGACTGAACGCATACAATCCCCATATAAACTGGATCCCCGATTAAGGATGTCGGGGACGGATCCAGTGCCTTTGTTTTGTCTTCCTATTTGTGCGGAGAAACCCCCTGGATTCCTGTTTTCATAGGAATGACGGAGAGAGGGCAGGATTGTCAATGTTCACTCATTTCCTTCGACTTCGCTGGCGCTACGCCCTTCGATAGGCTCAGGACAAGCTCAGAACCAACGGTCCCCCACCCGTTCATTCTGAGCGTAGCCCTGTAGGGGCGGAGTCGAAGAACGCTTCCTTCGACTTCACGCTGTCGCGTTACGCTCAGGATGAACGGAAGGGGGACAGGCGTAATCCGATAGAGGTCTGCATTGCCCCCCTCCCGGTGTCAGGGGCAGGGACATGCCTCATGTGGCGCTTCTTTCTTTTTGCATTCGTCATCGCGCAATCTCCACTCAATTGCAGTTGTTTTGAAAAGTGTGCTACAACAACATCATGGCTGCCGTTGACGTCAAACAATTAATCCAGGAACTCATTGTCCCTGAACTTCGAGAGATCAAAGCCGAGGTAAAAGTCATTCAGACTGAAATCAAACGGCTGGAGGAAAAGATTGATCTGCAGGGTGCGCGACTGGATGAGAAAATTGACACCCAAGGAGCACGGCTTAACGACAAAATTGTTTCGCTCCGCAATGAAATGCTGACGGAATTTCGACGACTGGATGAGAAGATCGACTTGACCTTGCACGTTCAAGAAAGGCTGGTGTCGCTCGAAACGCGGATGTCGGCTTATGAAACCCGAAACTGACCCGGCTTTCTACATCCTCTATTATCCCCGCCGAGGCTAACCCCCAGCGGGGATTTTTTGTGCCCCATCACTCCCCTTTGACGAATCGGGGGGGAGGGGGGGGGATTCCTGACTTCTTAAAGAAGGAATGAAGAAATGGTCACAGGCATGGTATAAAGAGTGTTGAAACCATTAAGGCCACTCATCGGTGAGCACACGTGAACAAAATGAGCGCAAATTTCCAAACTGGGAAATCCGCGACGATGGAGGAAGAAAATATTGGCTCGATGTTCGAGGACGTCAAGGCTGGAAAGCTCGCTACGTGAAAGAGGTTGACGCGGATGAAGTCACGGTGCAATTTTATCAGGAGATATACAACGAAACGGGAACACTCGTGGAAATTCACTACAAATATCCTGTTGATTATGGGCATCAAAAGGTCGAAGAATGAAGGACGTGATTACCCGCCAAACAGTCGTCGATAAACTCACTGCCTATTTACACCACGAGCTTTCACTTTCCGGTCTCGTCGCGTGGGCGGAAACCTCCTTCATGGATGGTGAATTTGACCGCAACCATTTCAGCGATATCCGGGACGTGGTGGCCCGGGTGGGGGTCGCCGACGTGCGGGCGTTCGGCCTGACCTGGGAAGACTGCGAACACCTGCTGCGGCAATTGGGCTATTCAGCCCGCATCCACATCGAAGCCACCCGATAACGTGTCGCGGCACGATCTTCTATTGCAGGAAGTCGTATCATTTCGGCGGTTATTCTTTAAAATATAAAAATATGGGAGATTTTGTACATTTTTTAAAGTTTTGTATAAATTGTACATATTTTAACATTTGTAATATTCGCGATAATTTTTACAAAGTTTAAACTTTTGTCTATTTTTGAAAGAATTGTAAATGTTTACTGATTCCCTTCGACTTCGCTTCGCTACGCTCAGGGCGAACGGGTGGGGAGAATCCGTTCATCCTGAGCGTAGCGCGGCAGCGCGAAGTCGAAGGAAGCTTGTCAAAAGGAATTGGTGAACACAGAGAAAGATTACCGTGTGAGCGGAAGGTTCAGGAGGGGAGAGGAGTCCGGCAACAGACGGGTGATTCTGCTTGAGGCGGACGCGGATTCGAGAAATTCAGCAACCGTGATCGTTCCGTTCTTGTTTCCGTCCGCAGTGCCTGACAGGCCGCCCAGCATGTTGGCCGGGTTATCCATTTCCTGTCCGGGCCGTCTGCGTAGTTGAATGACGGGGGTCGTGTCCTGCTTGGACAGGCCGCTACTCCAACTCGCCGGAGATGTATCGGCAGACGTCCCTTGTCCGCCCCGCTCGACAAGCGGGGCATCGAGGAGCAGCAGGGTCAGCCGGTTTTGCAGCTTTCCCAAGAGGCGCTGAAGCGTTCGAAGAGAGATCAACTGTTTGCTCGATGCGTCGGGCGCCCCTTCATAGGGGATCAAATAGACCTCGCCGTTTTCCTGGTCTTGAACGGCCTGACCGGAAAAATAGACGACCAGCACGGATTCCTTCCCGATTCTCTGACGGACCCACCTGAGCAGGGTTTTGGCGATGGCTCCTTTTTTTGCAGTGTCCCCTTGGAGGACGCGGATATTCTGATTCGGGAACAATCCGGTGTTTTGCAGGGTTTCCCGCACGGTCATCAGGAGCCCGTCGGGTGTACGATACGCCTCAGGCCAGGCGTCCTGATAGGCATCCATGCCGACGAGTACGGCCACGTACGCATTCGTGTCACGAGGCTTTTCCTGCATCCTGGGTCCGCTGGATTGGCTGGATTGTGCGCCTGATCCACGGGTACCGGGCTGGAGAGGCGCGACAATGCGGTGCGACCCGATGGGGGTGCCATCCTCGAGTTGGAGCGCGATCACCAACTCCGCTTTTTGTGCGGTCACGTTGCCCGGCATGCGGCCGCGAATTTCCGTGGTCCTGGTTTCTCCGGGCTGGAACGTCCCCAAGGAGATGGGAAGAGACGTCATGCGAGAAAAGGCTGCGACCAGCGTCTCATGCCCCGACACGTCGGCAGTGGCCGTGTTGACGGCGGTGCTCCCGAGATTGGTGGCCTCGATCATCAGCACAATGGCTTCCCCGCCTTCGAGAATCAGGTTGTCGTTGCCGTCCTTCAGCATCGTGCGAAACGTAAAGAACGGCCGGTTTCCCGGTGCAGCCGGAGCCGAAGCCGAGAACCGGGGTGCAACTTGCGGTGCGGCCTGGGTGAATGCCGGTGGCCGACCCTGTTGCGCCATCAGTGTTTGCGTGCCGCCGTCCTGGAGCACTTGCGGAACCACTGCCACGAGTTGTTCAGCCAGTTCCGATGCTGCTCCGTGGATTTTAGCATCGTATTGTCCGGTGGTGCAGGTGACGGACTGGCCGGTAATGGTCGGAGCCCAAACCCTGACCTGGCCGCCGTAATTCAAAGGGATTTGTCCCAACGCGGCTCCGCTTCTATCGATGAACACCGCTTGCAGCTTGAAGTCGAGGTTGGCCAGATAATTGTCTTCGTCCCCCATACGGTCGACTTCCTGAAACGCTTGGTTGACCATGCTGATCTGGATAATAAGATCGCTCGGCCTGGTGGCTTGGACAGCCTCTCCGGTTCCTGAATAGGCCGTGACCGACTGAAAGGTTTCCTGCCCCAGGGTCAGAAAGTTCTGGACAATGCTCTCTCCGGTTTGCAGGGTATACGGAAGGTCGCATGCCTGAATTTCGAGCGTGGCTTCCGTGACGCTCGGATCAAAGGCGTACGCCACCGAGATGGGAATGGTCGGCTCCTTGGGTTTTTCTTCTTCGCCAAATCCAAAGCTGGGCATGCTGATGTCCGGGAATTCCAAGTCCGGCATACTCACGTCCGGGAGATATGAGCAGGCTGAAAACTGGAGGATCGAAACGAAAAGCAGGAGCCTCGGAAGGGTACACGCTGTGAGACGCATGGCGAGTAACCTACCCGATGCCTTCAACGGATTGCAACCTCTCGTTGGCTTCGCGAGGGCCATTGCTTGACCGGTCCTGGCCTCACCAGCGAGAATGAATTTGAGTATAACGTTATAGGGCCGCATCCCGGGTCCGGCGGGCCTCTTCGCCTTTGTAGCGGCGGCATCTCATGCCGCGGTTTTTGGGGGCCTCTCCATGCGCGATAAGGCATGTCCCTGACCCCGAGCAGGGGTCGCGCGGCTACAACTTATAAACCCTCTCCCCATTGTGGGAGAGGGCAGGGGTGAGGGGGCGCGACGACAAGAAGCACAAGATGGTGCCATGATGATACTGAACCGGAGGCTGTTCCCCGCTCTTCTCCCCACCATCCTTGGAATTGGCCTGTTGTGCCTCGTCTCCGGAGGCTGCGGCGAATGGCCCCAAGGCCGTCTCGATACGTTTCTCGGCCAGCAGCCGGAGGACGGGCGCTTCGCCGTTGCTGAATGGCCGAAGGGTCCGGTACACGCGGGTCTCTGGGTGATCAACGACACCGGTGCTCCGGGTTCGGCCCCCAAACTCTCTGAAACCGCATTCACCGACCTGACCGAGCACGTGCGGCAACAATTACTGCATGCCGTTCCCATCAAGTTGCGCGTGGTCCGATCATCGGACCCTGGCGCCTCGCCCCCGTCTTTCTCCACGGTTCTTCGCTGGGGGCAAGACCAACGCGTCGATTACCTGGTGCTGGCCATTCTCTCGAGTGCCGAAATCGAAGTGCCGGAAAGATTCCCGTGGCGGGGGTCTACGCTGGGGGCCATCGCGCGCGGGTTGCAGTTCGGGTATCGTGCGGAAAACCTGGCCCTGGCCGAATTGGCGTTGGTCGACGTGCGTACCGGCCACGTGTTGGTGCGAGTCGAGGGGAATGCCTGGGCTTCCCTGGACCGGCTGGACCCGCCCATCGAGTCCAATGAGTACCCGGTGGTTCGACGGAACCTTGAGGACCCGCCCATTTACCCTGAGAAAGAAGCCGATGCGCACGACGTCATGCGCGCGGTTGCCGCCGGCGATGCCATCAATCAGGCGGTACTGCACTTGAAAGAGGCTTGGGGCGGGTCCTGAGTAAGGCAGGTTCTTTTCCTCCCCTTTGTAAGGGGAGGGTAGGTGGGGTAGAGGCAGAGGTCCAAGGGGCACCAGCACTGATGCCATCCGCGGTTTGTCTCCTGCGGTTTCAGCTCTACCTCCCCTCACCCCTCCTTACAAAGGAGGGGAATAGAAAAGGTGCCTGAGGGAGGTTATTTTTGTATCAATGACACAGAGAGTTTGGGCATAGAGTGAGGTCCCTTTAGCGATAATTGACGAACTGCAGGTCAATGCCGAAGTCCTGCTGTTTCAAAAAATTGATGACGGTTTGCAGTTCGTCTTTGCTTTTGCTCTGCACGCGCACTTGATCGCCCTGAATCTGCGCCTGCGCCTTGAACTTGTTCTCCTTCAGACTCTTCGCGATGGCTTTGGCTTTGTCTTCAACGATCCCGTTCTGCACCGTGACGTGTTGCCGCACGGTCCCCCCCAGGGCCTGCTCCACCTTGCCGTAGTTCAGGGCTTTCAATGACACGCTGCGTTTCACGCACTTTCCCTTGAGAACGTCGATGACCGCCTTGAGTTTGTAGTCGTCGTCCGCCACGATCTCCAGCACGTGCTCTTTTTCCTTGAGCGTGACCTTGGATTGCGACCCCTTGAAATCGAAGCGTTGCCCGATTTCTTTCATGGTTTGATCAACCGCGTTTTTGACTTCCTGCACGTCTACCGTGGATGTCACGTCAAACGAGAACGTCTCCGCCATGAAATTGTCTCCTTATCATTGTTTCTTCCATAGCGTCACCTTGAAATGATCTTCAGTTACCTCAAAATCCGGCTCTCTCTCATTGTGTTGTTGCATGAGGGGAATGACCTTTCGGCGAATGCCTATCCCTTGGTCTTCAACGTAGCCGTAGTCTCTGAAAATCCTGACGGCTGACGGATTGCGTTGCAATTGCGCGCCGCTCCTGATTCTTTCGGTTGTCATGCCATTCGGCAGGGACCCTGGGCTGGTTATTTCCATGCGGTTATTGTAGACGACAACGCGCACGTAGTCTTGTTTTGTCCAATCTCTATGGATAAACGCATTAATCAAAAGCTCCCGTATGGCCTCAAACGGATAGTCCCAAAACCGCCTGCGACTCATTCCGTGTAGTTTCTCCTTACTGACATAGGGTTGAATGAGCGTGCCTGCTCTTTCATGCAGCGCCGGTTCAAGAGGATCATGAGGCCCGCCGCTCCCCCGTCGTTCGAGCAAAGGCGCGTCCAATACCTTGTCAAACACCGTGTTGTAATCCTTATCATTCCCGTCATAAACGGAAAGCCTGACGCCGGCTTGCGGTAATCGCAACTCGGGTTTTTTCGCAAACAACGCATACGCGAAATAGCTGCAGGCAAGCGGTGTGGCGTCGCCGACCAGAAAGCTATGATTGATCATCATTTCCTGCAAATCTTCATCCGGTGACTGTAGCAGAATGTCCCGAAAATATTCCTGGCAACGATGTTGATCCAAATCTGAAACTGAAGATCCGTGTACGGGAAATTTTTCCGCTGATAGCAGGCCGCCAGAATCAAACAACCGTGCCTGCTGTTCGCGACCCGCCAATTGGGATGTGCCACCGTATCGTACGTAGATATCTTGACGGTTTCTGTGATTGAGAACATAAGGCTTGCTGTTACCTTGAGGAATCTTCACGACGGCCACGCGCTTCCCCTCAACACTGATCTCCTCGTAATCCGGTAATAGAAGAGGGTGAACGTGCCTGCCGATGACCGTATCCATCAGCCACTCTTGAAGATTATTCCGCTGGATACCGCTAATGTTGCCGTCATCCTCGACACCAACCAGAACGGTACCGCCGTTCATATTGGCAAAAGCCACAATTTCTTTGGCAAATATCTCGGGGCGCTCATCATCACGCTTAAATTCCAGCTTTGCGCCTTCAGGCTGGTTTGTTAATTCCAGTACATCACTGATTAACATGGGAAACTGTTTCTATCAGAAACCATATTTTCTGATTTTTCCTCCACGCACGTATTATATTATGTCTGCAGCCACGAATTTGTCTAATTCGTTTCCTCTCCCTTGAGGGGAGAGGATTAAGGTGAGGGTGTTATCAACTCAGCAGCATTTTCCTCCCGGGATCCGGATGCCTTCGCCGTCGGGAATTTCCGTGGTGGTATAGGGCTGTTTCAGGATCAGGTATTGGTACCATTTCATCGCGCTTTCGGCCAGGACCACGAGGGCGAGGAGCGCGACCAGCGCGACCAGCGCCGCGTTGAGCGTCATGGTGACGCGAGTTACCGGGTCCGCCGTGGTTTGTGCCCGGTCCAGAAAGATCCACCACAGGTCATGACAGCCCGTCAAGGTGATGATGCCCACGAACACCATGGGGATGGCCGTCACCCACAGGTAGCGGGCTTTGTCCATTTTGATGAACAGGGTCGTGCCGATACACAGCGCCAGGGTTCCCAGCAACTGGTTGGCGGCTCCGAACATGGGCCAGACCGTGGAGATTGTGCCCGTGGCGATGAGCCATCCCCATGCCCCGACCACAAGCGCGCTGGACAGGATGACGCCGGGCCACCAATTGATCCGGCGAAGCGGGGCATACACGTATCCGCCCATTTCCTGGATCAGGTAGCGCGCCACGCGCGTCCCCGCGTCGATGGTCGTCAGGATAAACAAGGCTTCGAACAGCAACGCAAATTGATACCAATACGCCATGAGCCCCGCCATGCCCGGTAAAGCCGAAAAAATCCAGGCCATGCCCACGGCCAATGACACTGCGCCTCCGGGCCGGCCGGAGACGTCCGTTTCGACGAGTTGCGAGAGCCTGTGAATGTTTTCAACGGGGAACCCCATGGCGGCCAGGGTCTCGGCCGGGAGGCGGGTGTTGATCGCAAAATAATCACCCGGGATCAGGAGGGACGCCGAGATGAGCGCGACCACTCCGACAAAACTTTCCAGCAACATGGCGCCATAGCCCACCATGGCTTGGGATTCACGGGCGATCATTTTCGGCGTGGTGCCCGATGACACGAGCGAATGGAAGCCCGAGATGGCGCCGCAGGCGATAGTGATGAACAGAAACGGAAACAGGGGGCCGGGGATGATCGGGCCTCCACCGGCGATGAAACCGGTGACCTTGGGCATATGCAGGTCGGGCGCCAGAATGATCACACCGATTGCCAGCAGCCCGATGACCCCAAGCTTCATAAACGTCGAGAGGTAATCCCTCGGCACCAACAGCATCCACATCGGCAGGACCGAAGCCAGAAATCCGTATCCGGCCAGCAGCCAGACCAAGGTGGTCCGGTCGTGGGTAAACCAGATTGCCAGGTCCGACTGCGCCACCATTTTTCCCAGGGCCACGGACAGGATAAGCAGGATGATGCCCATCAGGGACATTTCTCCTACGCGCCCGGGTCGTACGTGGTGATGGTACCAGCCCATGAGAAAGGCGATCGGGATCGTCATGGCGATCGTAAACGTGCCCCAGGGATTGGCCGCAAGTGCATTGACCACGGCCAGCCCCAGACCGGCCAGGGCTACGATCACGATGAACAACACGGCCACGGCCGTGGCCGTCCCGGTGATCCATCCGATCTCTGCGCGTGCGATTTCCGGAAGGGAGCGGCCGTTGCGACGCAGGGATCCGACCAGGATGACGAAATCCTGGACCGCGCCCGCGACCACGGCCCCAACCACGATCCAGAGAAACCCCGGCAGGAACCCGAACTGGGCCGCCAACACCGGACCCAACAGTGGCCCGGCGCCGGCAATGGCTGCGAAATGGTGTCCGAAGAGCACGTATTTGTTCGCGGGATAGTAATTGGTGCCGTCTTCCAGCCTACAGGCCGGGGTGCTGCGTTCATCATCCAGTTGCATGACGCGCCGGCCTAAAAATCCTCCGTAAAACCGGTAGGCGAGCACGTAAAAGCACCCTGCAGCCGTCACCAACCAGAGCCCGTTGACCTTCTCGTCGGGATTCAGCAAGCCGGTGACAAAGCCGAAAGACACGGCGCACAGGAGGGAAACGAGAATCCACGCGGTCGTCTTCAGGGTCTTCATGGTGCTTCAGAGCGTCTGGTAGGGGCGCCCGCCCTTACACCCTGAACACATACAGCTCATGCCGGCTGTGAAAACGGGGGTTTATCGAACTTTTGTCGAATGGCGTTCATGGCGTTGAACACCATGGGTTTTGTGAGCAGTCGATGTTCAATCGCGCGTTTGCCGGGAAAATCGAGTAAGGATACTCCAATGACCATGGTGAGTAAACCTTGGCCCGGGAGGACCAGCATGGCAATCCCCGCCAGGAGAAACACTAGGCCGACCGAGTTCTTGATGAGCAACCCCGCGTAGCGCAGAACCGGATGGTATCCTTCCAGCCATACGTGTTCTTCATCGTGTAGAAAGTAATCCACGGGCAGGCGGATGATGATGACGGGAATGAGCAGGATGGTCCCGAAAAACATCACGATCGAGACGATGGTGACGGCAATCAGGCCCTCAGGGGGAATCAGGGCGGTCAGTTCGTCATAGAGTGCCAACATGGTGTTTATCGGGCGAGTTCTGTACGTTGCAAGAGGAAATAGCACGTTCCAAGCGATTCGACAAGCATTGCAGAACGCTCGGAAGCGGATTCGTCGCCGGAAGCCCGTTGAAGGGGTGTCGTCGAACAGGATAGGATTTGACGTGTTCAGTCATTCGTTGACGATCTCTGCCTCTTCATTCCCCTCCTTTGTAAGGGGAGGTAGAGGCATTCGGAGGCCCAAACGATGCCCGCTTACTGGTTACTCAAATCGGAACCTTCGACGTTTTCCATTGAGGATCTGGCGCGTTCGCCCAAACGGACGACGTGCTGGGAAGGCGTGAGAAATTATCAGGCCCGCAATTTTCTGCGATCCATGTCCGTCGGCGACCTGGCGTTTTTTATCATAGCAACGCCGACCCTCCGGCAATCGTAGGTATTGTTGAGGTCGTCAAGGCCGCATATCCCGATTATTACGCGTGGCAACCCGGGAGCCGGTATTTCGACGATAAAAGTTCGGAACAGAATCCACGATGGGTGATGGTCGACGTCCGGTTGAACCAGGTGCTGCGCACGCCGCGTTCCCTGGAAAGCCTCAGGGGAGTGAAAGGCCTGGAAAACATGGAATTGCTTCGCAAGGGCTCCCGTCTCTCGGTTCAACCCGTCCGCGAAAGCGAATGGAAGATCATTGTGCGGTTATCGGGCGCAAAAGAGTGAATCATCTATATTTGTGGGGAGTTCCGGGACTTTGTTACACTGAATATATGATGGTTAGTATGAAAATACCCTCCTTCTGTCATCCTTGCACAATTCTGTAGGGGACGACCTGCGTGTCGTCCCGCATCTTCACGGAGGGGAAGAGCAAAAACCTTTGGATTCCCGATTAAAGATGTCGGGAATGACGGAGGGGGAAATGTCAAGAATGACAGAAGGGCGCAAGGGGTCCCATTTTTATCTCTTGGTGCGCAGGCCACAAGCTTGTATGGTTCATTCATTTTGAGGAGGAGAAGTGCTCATGACGTATCAGATGATTGATGGTGGTCGCCGGGTCTCCGCGTCTGGCCGAAACCAATCACAAATATCGAAACGACGCGGTCTTGGCCTTGGAGTCCTTATTTTGGGGCTGGTCGGGTTCGGGGCGGCCAATTTTTCGGGCGCTGCTGAGCCCGCTCCGGCTGCGCAGGGCGAGGCGGCCGTGCAGGCAGTCCTGACCTACGCCCAGGCGGTGGCCGACCGGGATTCGACCCGGGTGGCGCAAAACGATTTTGTCTGTCTGTTGAAAATGGTGGAAGCCGGAGCCTTGGAGAAAGGGCAGTTTTTGCCTGAATCGGACCAGGTCTATTCCTGGTGTTGGGACCGGCTGGCTCAGGCTCACGCGGAGGTGGTTCAGAGTCGTGACCTGGCCTTGGATGAGTTGTGGCCGGGCGTGGGCAAGCTGGTGAATTTCCACGATTTCAAGCGGTTCGAAATTGCGGAAACCCAAGCGCATCAGCGAGCCCCGTCCTTTTTTGTCATGCCCGAGATCGGCGACGTGTCCGGAGCGCCCGGGTTCACCTTGGAGGTGATTGGTACCGGCCCGCTTCCCCATGCGTCCTTTCAGGTTTCGGGTTCCGACCACATGGTGGCCGTGCCTACGACCCTGGTCCGGGTCCGCGTTGCCTATCCGGACCCGATGACGTCGCCGGCCGCGAACGGACCGGGTCAGCAGGATTGGGTCGTGCCGTATAAAAAACCGATCCATCCGGTCAAAGCCGTGACGGTCAAGTGGGTGGTGTTGTCAGGGCTGCAACAGCATGGGTTTCCCGTGGATACCGCAGTCCTCAATATGCCGATGACCTCTTCCATGGGGACGCCGATCCCCTTCCTCGTGGACGCGGGCGGGTTTGAGCAGCGGTCCACGGAATATTGGAACGCGAAGGAAGCGCAAGCGGCATTCACCGCCGGGCTGGAGCGGGCGAAAACGTTGCCGACCCGCCGGGAACGGATCGCCATGCTCAACAGGATTTTGGTTGTGAACCCCTCACACCTTGAGGGGCTGCAAGCGATTACCGCCGAATTGTATGCCGGCCTGTTGGATTTTGGTGCGCGGACGCATGGCGTTCAATTGGAGAGCGGTCCGCTGTATCAGGCGTTTAATGCCCTCTATTGGACGATCCAATCGTCCACCGACCGGATGGACATTTCCCTTGAGATGGAAATGGGCGGCAAAACCGAACCGACCCCGGCCGATTACCTGTATCGCTTGATTCCCGCGATGGAAACCTTGGTGGATTTACAACCCGGTGATATTGAAACGCGCTTGAAACTGACGATGGCCTATCGATGGACGAACGACCAGGTGTCGGCGATCATGACTCCCCAGCAATTGCTCTCGGAATTGCCGGCGGAGCAAGCGGACGTGCGGGCCAGGGTGTTGATGGCCATTGCCTGGTCACGAATCAGCAAGGTCGCGTGGAATCGTTTCTTTGACGACCCGGATATTGTCCAAGGGTACAATGATGCCGATGAGGCCTTTACGTTGTCTTCTGATCCCTTGATCAAATTCTCGGCAGCCTATGCCAAGGCCTACAGTTTGGTTTTTCGCCCCAAGCGTGACGATGAGGCGATGTTCGCACTGTTGAAGGAAGCGCGACGTTGGTATCAGCAGATTCCGGGAGCCACGCCCCAGTCCTGGACCTTTTTCCTGCAAAACGATACCTTGAAAGGGTTCGTGGACACGAATCCGAAGTTTCAGTCGTTGGTGAAGGCAAATTCTTAAGGAACCTCTGATTTAATGCGCTATCGGGCGCAGGGCTACGTTGTGTCCTCGCTCAACCCTCACCTATCTCTATGATAAGCCTCGGGTTTCGCTCCGGGACGCCTTGCCCTGCATCCCGCTATCACAATAAATCAGAGGTTCCTTGAACGAGTACGTCCGGGCGAGATTCAGCCATTGCCGGAAAAAGACTTCCAACTTGATTTTCGGAAAAATCCTGACGTCCTCGGCACCATGGTCGATGCCATGGGCGATGGCGTCTTTACCGTGAATGCCCAGGGCCATATTGTCTCGTGGAGCGCAGGCGCGGCGCGGATTACCGGCTATTCCGGCGATGAAGTCATCGGGAGATCCTGTCACATTCTTGAGGGGAAAAACTGTAAAGGGTTTTACAAGCTCACCGAGTTTTTGGAGAACCCGACACCCTATCCGTGGGGAATTTGCAATCAGGAATGCAAGGTATCGGCGAAGGACGGTCGGGAGTTGTATCTCTATGGAAACGTGTCCGTCCTCCGCGATGAACGCGGCACGGTCATCGGGGCCGTCGGGACTTTTACGGATCTCACCTCCTTTATCTTAGCCAAAGAAAAAATCCAGGTTCTCGAAGAACAGGCTCGGTCCAGGGATTCATTTCAGCAAATGATCGGGCGGAGCGGCGTCATGCAGGAAGTCTTTCGACGCGTGCGCTTGGCCGCGCAAGGCGACGTGCCCGTCCTGCTGACCGGGGAGTCGGGAACGGGGAAAGAATTGGCGGCCCGGGCCATTCATGCCCTCAGTGGCAGAAAAGATAAGCCGTTTTTTGCCATCAATTGTTCCGCCATTCCGGAGACCTTGATCGAAAGCGAGTTGTTCGGTCACGTGAAAGGGGCCTTTACGGGGGCCATCCGTGATAAAGTCGGCGTCTTCCAAGCGGCCGAAGGCGGTACCCTGTTTCTGGATGAGATCGGCGATACGAGTCCTTTGCTCCAACTCAAACTTCTTCGGGTCCTGCAAGAGAGCGAGATTCGGCGCGTCGGTGATGAAAAATCCATGAAGGTCGACGTGCGCTTCATCACGGCGACGAACAAAAATCTCAAGCATTTGTTGGCCAAGGAGGCCATACGGGAAGATTTCTTTTATCGCATTCGAGTGTTTGAAATTCCTCTCCCGGCCCTCAGGGAACGGCGTGAAGACTTACCTTTGTTGGTCAGTCACTTTGTGGCCGAAGGGTCAAAAGTCCATCCTCGTGCCATTCACGATATTGCGCAAGATGCGATGCAGCAGATGCTGAAGTATGCATGGCCGGGGAACGTTCGTGAGTTACGCAATGCCGTTGACCATGCGTTTGTGACGGCGGAAGGGGGCTGTTTGACTGCACTCGATCTGCCTTCGGAGATTCGTACGCCTACGTCCCCTGCCTCGAAAGCGTCAATCACGGGCCCCCTGACCCCGGAGCAACAGGTGGAGCGAGACCGGATACTTGAGGCCCTGCGACAGACCCTGGGCAGCAAAACCAAGGCGGCCAAATTATTGGGATACAGTCGAGTGACGCTGTGGAAAAAGCTGCAAAAATTCTCTATTCCTGAAATATCCCACCAAGACCGTTAACGCTTAACTTGTCATGTTAACGTTATAGAGTTAACGTCATAGCTCTTCTTTTGTTCCTCCCATTAAACCAAGTCACAACATACTGAAATAGTGTGACATTTTTTTGCCAGCACGAAATTGAAAGCTGGCACAAGTCTTGCCTAACATATAACGTGAACCAATGAATTTTGGTGACATCCCAAAGGAGCATTGGTACATTTAGTCAATCAGAAGCATATTTTGGCAGACGAATGGTTGTTTTCTCGCTTTGTAGAGGATGGATCTTTATTCATTTAACCGCAAGGAGTTAATCGCAAGGAGGTGAATAATGTTGTATTCGATTCGCTCGATGAGTTTCATGGCGCTTGCCAGTTGTCTGTTTGTTGTATTGATGGGCACTCCGGCCATGAGCGAAGGTGGTCCGGCTGATGGCTTCGACCTGCACGTCCAAGCCCCGCACATGATGGCTGACGGACAGATTGGTGGTCCGTTCCATCACTATTGCAAGGGCATCTCCGATCAAATCCTCCAATGCCTGCTTTTTCCCTCCACCGACCCCAAGGCACCCTTGGTGGCGGTGGAATACTTCGTGGCCAAGGACCTGGCCCGCAAGGAAGTTCCGCTCATCAAATGGAACAGAAACTTCCATGACCATGAGGTGGAAATCGCCACTGGTCGCGTACACATTCTGGACATTGATGATAAAGACAAGGTCGCGGAAATTGCCGCCGTCGCCGCCCAAACGGATGGTATCATCTATCATCTCTGGCAAGAGGGTCAGAAAGTACCTGATGGAACGGTGACGATTCCGAATTCGGTCGGTCACAAATTCCGAACCGAGTAATGCATTGTGCCGGTGCGGGAACGTTGACTGCCCGCACCGGCCCTTTCCCACCGTCGTTTCTTCACGAGAAGGAGAGGTCTGATGTCGTTGATAAGCAAACGAGGGGTGAGTTGCGTCTTCGCCACGTTTCTGTTGGGAGGTTCGGTGGCCTGGGGTGCCGACCCTGCGGTGCTCAAGCCGCGTGTGCCGCCTGACCGGATTGAAGAAGCCAGAACGTGGCAGAATCCGTTTCCCGATACGCCTGAACGGCTTGAACGCGGCAGGGAGATCTTTCATGGCAAAGGGTTTTGCGTGACGTGTCATGGACGGGACGGGAAGGGTCTGGGCAACATTCCGGGCCTGCGAGGAAAGCTCCCGAGAAATTTCACGGACAAGGCATGGCAAGCTGCGCGGACCGATGGCGAACTGTTCTGGATTTTGAAAAACGGCAGTCCGGGCACGGATATGGCCTCGTTCATTCCGCTTGTATTGACGGCAGAAGAGGCTTGGCACGTTCTCCTGTACGTGCGCGCCTTTGGCGGCACGTGATGCGTTGTTGTACTATGAATCAACGTGAATTCCTCTACGCACGTGGTTAGCGGCATGAAGACGACGCGCTACTTCGAGGAGCAGGTACGACGCAAACGCCCTTACATCAACCCACACTGGTGCGTTAATATTATTGCTGCACCCATTCGACGTGAAAAACAAGCGGACGGTCGTATCCGCTTTTGGGGCGAGGTTACTCTCCCGGGAGAAGAGACATCCCGTATTCTTCGAGTCGTTACGCTGGATGATGGCGAGACGATTCTCAATGCGTTCTTTGATCGGGGTTTTCGAAAGGAAGAGTGATGAAACTGCACTACTATCCCGAAACCGACAGCCTGTATGTGGAACTCAAATCCGGTCCGGGTACCGAGACGCGCGAAGTTGTAGGTGGGCTCAACGTCGATCTCGACGCCAACGGAGACGTTGTGGGCTTCGACATCGATCATGCTTCCAAGCGCCTTGACCTTTCCACGCTGGAGACGGAATCACTGCCCGTACGCGCCTACAAAGTCGGCTGATCGACGAGCTTGCATTGACTTGGCTTTTTCGCGGGATGTACTCTTTTGCATGCTTGGTCGTCCAAGGAATAATCTTGGTGGCAAACCTATAACGGAGGAACATCAATCATGAAAGACAACAAGCACAAATCTGGTTTTTTGGCGGAAGGTATGAGGAAGTCCTGGCGATCAATGTCTCTCGTCATTGGTATCCTTGGCGTCTGTGGCTCGATCCTGGCGGCCGTACCATCCGTTGCTCGTGCCGACGCTTCGCAGAATGACGCCAACGAAGCCTTTGCGCCGGTGTTGAAGCTGGAAGGAAAAGCCCGTAAGGAGATTAATGCGATTGCGAATATGATTGCTCCCGGGTCGAAGATGGTGCCCATTGATGCCACCAAGGCCAGTGGCGAAATGTGCATGCTGGAAACGGTGACCAAACATAACATGGTCCATTTTTCGCAAACACCCGAACAAACCCATGAGGACGTCGTGTATTTCATCAATCCTGCCCAGTTTATCGAAAGCGGCATGGATATCACGAAACTTCCCCGTCACCCCAGTGAATTGGGAAAGATGAAACCCCTCCAATGGTATTACTATGATGGGACCTATGTGGAACCTCATCAGGGCAGCCAACTGAATAAAGCATTCGTCATTATGAGCGTGGACGTAAAATAGCTCAGACGGATCAATGCGCAATTTGTTTTCCCCTCCTTTGTAAGGCAACCCCCTCAATCCCCCTTCTCAGGGGGACGGGAGAACTCTTGTCTCCCTTTCCCCCTGATAAGGGGGCAGGGGGGTTGGGGGTTTCTCTGGTAGGGGCGACCGGCCGGTCGCCCTTACACCCTCACCCCCGCTTTCGCGGGGGCATGCCTGGCTCAGCCTCCCCTTACCCTTTGACTTCGCTGCCGCTATGCTCAGGGCAGGCGCGAGGGTCCAGAGTTTTTTTCTCACAAACAGAAAAAGCAAAACCCCTGGATTCCCGATCGGAGTCGGGGATGACGGAAAAGAAAACAAGGTTGACAAACGGGGGAATTAGGAGTGTATTAGACTGATCAATTCAATTATGGGCGTGCTCTGCGGAAATCGGGAGTCTCTTGGCATTTCATACAGCATGGTCAATCAAGAGATGAAAGTATCGATGAGGGTGCTCCGCTGTCCCCGTGGCCGGAGACGAGATGGGGTGCAGCCATTGGAGATCGTCGGCCTGAGCGTTCTTCTGGCCTTTATGGCGGCAAGTTGCACGTCCGGTCCAATGCAATCAACAAGTCCGCTGAAACGTGAATTCCCTAAACCGAGAGCTTTCCAGCCTCCCATGCCTTCTGTGGAGGTTTCTCCCAGGGAACGTCCTGACCCGAAGCCGGTCCCCTTTTCTCTCGAAGACCGAATGGCGCTTGGAAGTACTTCGGGACGACCTCTCAAGGACGGCGAACCTGTCCGGGCGTTCAGTTTTCGGGCCAGGGAAATGCCGCTGGTCGACGCCCTGCGGCTGTTCTCGCGCGCCAATACGCTCAATATGGTCGTGGAGCCGGGCGTCGAAGGCGTGGTGACGGTCGACTTTCAGGGGCTTGCGCTCGAAAAAGCCATGTCCGCGCTGCTGGATACGCAGGGGTACTATTGGGAAAAAGATGGAGAGCTGATCGTCGTCCGCCGGCTGAAAACACGTATGTTTACGCTGGATTACATCCGCTTGGAACGCTCCGGTGAGGGACGCAATAAAGCGCAAGTCACGTCCGGGTCCGGAAGAAGCGGTGGGCAGGACGCGGGGGAAGTCATCCTGAGCCAACAGGATCAGATCAAGTTCTGGGAAGTTTTGGGAGGAGACGATTTTATGAGTTCCTTAGGGTTCCCTTCCATTCCGGCCTAAATTTATAAACTCCTTTATTTATAAGTGTTTTAGCATGAAATATTGTCTTTACTGTTCCATGTTACTGTTATACAATCTCCTAACAGAAATGTATAACAAAATGTATAACGTCTAACCAACAGGGGACAAGATGACAGCATGGGGAAGCTCACCGTAGCGAAGATCAAGAGCTTGAGAAACAAGCCGTCACGCATGTACGGAGACGGCGATACGCTGCATGTCTACGTCTCGCCCTCCGGACGCCTGTCCTGGGTGCAACGCCTCACCATCAACGGTCAGCCGCATAACATTGGCCTTGGCGCGTGGCCCGTGGTCAGTTTAGAGACGGCTCGACGGAAAGCCTTTGACAATCGGGTCGCCCTCTCAGAAGGGAGAAACCCTGTTGCGGAAAAGCAAGAGGCCAGGAGGAAACAAGCCGCGATGCCGACGTTCAAAGAGGCGGCGTCCCGCTACTACAAAGAAAATCTTCCACGCTGGAAAGCGGGACCACATACGGATGTGTGGCTCCAACCGCTTGAGAAGTATCCTTTCCCCGCCTTTGGCAACAAGGCGGTGGACCAGATCACCCGGCAAGACCTGCTCCGGCTCCTCACGCCTCTGTGGACGTCCGTCCCGCAACAGGCCAAGCGGCTCCGGCAACGCATCCGCATGATCCTGCAATGGTGTGTTGCTCATGGGTTCGTTGTGCAGAACGTGGCAGGGGAAGTTTTGGACGGGGCGTTGCCCAGTATGCCGGTCGTCAAAGAACACCGCCGGAGCCTTCCCTATCAAGAGGTTCACGACGCCCTGGAATTGATTGACGCCTGTCCGGCTACTCTCACGTCCAAGCTCTGTCTGCACTTCTTGATCTTGACGGCGGTGCGTCCGGGGGAAGCCCGCAACGCGGAGTGGTCAGAAATTGATTGGGGCAACAAACTCTGGACCATCCCCGCCAGCAAAATGAAAATGAAGGCCGAACATCGGGTGCCCCTCTCCGATGCCGCCCTGACGATCCTGAAACGGGCCAAGCAGGTGTCTGGTGCCGCTGGGCTCATCTTTCCCTCGCCGGCACGGAAAGGACGGCCCCTCACCGCACCGGTCTTGTCCCGCGTCCTCGAACAAGCGGGCCTAGCCGATCGAGCGGTCGCGCATGGGTTCCGGAGCACGTTTAGAACCTGGGCCAGTGAACGGACCAATAGCGATCACGCGGTCATGGAATTGTGTTTGGCTCACCGCGTCGGGTCGCAAGTCGAGCAAGCCTACTCTCGATCAGACTTGTTGAACAAGCGCCGTCGCCTCATGCAACGATGGGCCGACTTCGTGCTGCACACGCCCCGGACCAAAGTCGTATCCCTCCATAGCTAATCCGTCCACGATCTTCCTCCCCGCTTCTGTTCAGGGCGGGGCATGGCACGACCTCTCTGTCCTGAGCCAACCTGGAAAATAATTGTAACGGCACGCCCCGGATACTTCGGCATTCTCCTGGAACAAGAGAGATTTATCCTCATTAAAACAGCGAAATAAAAAGGACGACACGCCTCGCCTAGTGTGGCAGCCTCCGCGCACCACAAAGGAGGTGATGCCCATGTCGACCGATCAAGACGTGCTTCTGACCCGCCGCGAGGTTGAGCGACGCACGGGTCTCAGCCGCAGCACCCTGTACCGAAAAATGCGCGAGGGTACCTTTCCGGTGCCGTTGAAAGTCTCTGAGCGCGCCGTGCGATGGCGGGAGAGTGACATTCGCGCCTATGTCGAGTCACGTCCGCGTTCGTATGGCGAGACGGCACCCTGACCAGACGCAGAGGCCTGCCGGGTGCGCGGGCTTGTGTTGTAGGCCGGTGTCGGAGATGCGCCGACACGTGACGCGCCCATAGTTCGGGGCGATAGACCAAATACCGAACAGCCACGGTCGTCGCGGGCCGCGGCGCAATTCCGGGCTCTGGTCCGAACCTGACCTGCAGGACCTTGCAAGCCTGTAACCCTTCCATCCCGGTGCTGGTCAGCGCGGCGTCGCCGGCCAGTTAGGCACGCATCTCGGAGTACGCCGTAAGGCAGCGCTGAGGGGAGGTTGGTGACCTCCCCCCAGGCCTCGATGGTCAGCGGGGAAAGGGCACCGAGTACGCGGTCCAGTGTTCGAGCACTGGTCCCCCCTAACCAGGGATTAGGCAGAACAACGCAACCGCCTGCCTATGCGGAAAGGGTAGGACGTGTGCCCGGAGGAAGTCAATGGGAACAAGGCGGGGCCGCGCGCTTGAAAGCAGGCCGCCGGTCTTGCCGATACTTGGAAAGGAAGTTAACCCATGCGTATCGAACACCGTGATCTGACGCTTACATACACCCGCGCCATCCGGGACGACAAACGCCGCCTGGTCCTCGACTGGCTCCTGGAATTTCAATTCTCCTCGGTCGACCTGCTCGCCCGACGCCTCGGTGCGACCACCCGCAGTTCGTATGACTTCTTCCGCTCCTTGCTCAAGCAGCACCTGATCCAGGAATTCAAGAGCGTCTACACCAGCCGGGCCCGGTATCTCATGCTCGCCAAGGCCGGGGTCGACCTGTTACAGGTCGCCGGCCGGGACGTGGCCCACGCCCAAACCCAAACCTCCCGCTTGAACCGCTACGCGCACATCATGCACGACCTGGCCGTGCAACGCGCCGTGCTCAAGCGGCTCGCTCACTACGACCAGGTCATTTGGGACAAACACATCGCGTTACCCGATCACTACGAAAAGCCGGACGCCCTCCTGCACTCCCCGAAGCACTATTGGGTGGCCTTGGAATATGAACGCTGGCGGAAGGAACAGAAGCGCATCTATCTGTCCTTCATGAATCACGCGCGGGCGCTGATCAAGCGACACTACAGCGGCGTGTACTATCTGTTCGACCGCGAACCCGACCTCGTGCACTACCAGACCCTCTTCGCGGCCCGGGAATGGCCCGACTACCAGTACAATCGGACGTCGGGCAAAATCACCCCGCTCGGGCATGACTTCAAACCCGACTCGATCAAGAATTTACGGAACTGTTTTCTCTTCATTCACGAACCCGCTGACGGCACCGCACCCACGGAGCGCGCCACCGCCGTCTGACCGTTTCGGGCTCCGCCCCGTGTTCGTGCTCGCCGATGTCGCACCCGGCGTCGTGGGAGCGGCGTACCTGCAGGGGGGCGCGCGAACAGGGTTTTTTGTTTTTGGCATTTATAGTCGCGTAATATCATGGCCCTTGTTGTTTCCGCCACTTTGTAAAGAGGGCAAAGGTGGTAGAGACCATTTGACAATCACGCGCCGTCGACTAAGCCGGTTGTTCCGCAACCTTGGAAAAGACTTCAAACGGTCTACTTTCCTGAAGTTCATACGGAGGATATAATTTCACCACTTACTCGCCGTCGATCTATACCTCATTTGGGGAGAAGGTTGCTGAGGCAACGAAAACCTGTGGCCTGCTCCTACCACGCCTGATGAGCGGAGATGTGTCGGTCTGATGCCTGCTTTTATCACCGATGGTCCGGATATTCCTGAGCACCTGTTACAGGCGCATGAAGATGGCCATGTTGTATTTTTTTGTGGCGCAGGCATTTCCGTCCCAGCAGGCTTGCCACGATTTAAGGGATTGGTTGACGGTATTTATCAACAGTTGGGCACAAATATGGAGCCTGTAGAGAAGGAGGCTTATGAAAAAGGACACTATGACGCGACGATTCATCAACTAGAACGAAGATATCCTGGGCAACGTCCCGTGGTCAGAAAGACCTTGGCATCTGTTCTCAAGCCTGAGTTGGACGGAGAAGGCGCCACGACGACGCATTGGGCGTTACTGCAACTCGCAAAAGACCGATACGGCATCAGCCGGCTCGTCACGACCAATTTCGACCGCATTTTCCAACATGTCATTGCCCAAGAAGAACTTAAGATTGATAGCTTTGAAGCCCCCTATCTTCCCATTCCCAAACCAAGCCGTTGGAATGGAATCGTGCATCTACACGGCTTGCTGCCGACTCAGCCTGATGAGGCTGCATTAAATCGCTTGGTGCTCAGCAGCGGTGATTTTGGCCTAGCCTACTTGACCGAACGTTGGGCGGCGCGGTTTGTCAGTGCACTGTTCCAACATCACATCGTCTGTTTTGTTGGTTACCGCGTCAATGATCCTGTTCTTCGCTACATGATGGATGCGCTTGCCGCTGATGAGTTGCTGGGAGAGAAGAAGTCGGAAGCCTATGCCTTCGCAAGCTTTACAACTGGTCAAAAAGAGAGAACGTCAGCGGAATGGAAGGCGAAAGGGATTAGTCCATTAACGTACGAGGTTCCTGCGAATGGAGAAAACCATTCCGCGCTTCATCGTACGCTCAAAGAATGGGCAGATACCTATCGTGACGGCGTGCAAGGCAAGAAAATGATTATTACCCAACACGCAAGTACTCCTCCATTGACTTCTTCTCGCTCGGACTTTGCGGTGGGACGTGTGCTATGGGCCCTGACAGATGACTTGGCTGCGCAGCACTTTGCCGAGATGAATCCCGTACCTCCGCTAGAATGGTTGGATCCGCTCGGAAAACACCAGTTTGAACATCGAGACTTGTCGTGCTTCGGTGTCGTTGCAACCAACGACGAGGATGAGAAACTGCGTTTCAGCGTATTAAATCGCCCGGCACCTTACACACTCTCACTCCGGATGGGCCTGGTGTATTTAGGTGCACGGCGAAGCGGTTGGGACAAGATAATGAGCCACTTGGCGCGTTGGCTCACGCGGCATCTTGACGACCCTAAGCTGATTATCTGGCTGGCTGAACGTGGTGGTCAGTTGGATGAGCAATTTGCACGGCTCATTCGTAGCCGAATCGAAGAACTTGATACCAAGAGCGATGACGAACTCGACCGCATCCGTGCCAACGCGCCTAAGGCTATTCCCGGTCGATTGATGCGTACGTTATGGCGACTGCTTTTGGCTGGGCGACTAAGATCGCCGACTCATCGTTACAGTCTCTACGAAACACAGTGGCTTGACCGCATAGCGCGGGATGGGATAACGCCATCTCTTCGTACGGAATTGCGAGAGATCTTGGCGCCGTGCGTGACTTTACGGGAGCCCTTTCATTGGGGTGAGGATGACCTTGACTCGTCCGAGCCCTCACGCATTGAAGATCTTGTCGAGTGGGAACTTGTCCTCGCCAGTGACCATGTACATGCAGCGTTACTGTCTAAGTCAGAGAGGCGGGAGAGGTGGCAGGAAGGGCTGCCCGATCTATTGCCAGATTTTACCGTACTCTTACGGGATGCGCTTGATCTGAAACGAGAATTGGGCGCCGCGGACGAAAGGACGGATCTCTCTTATATGCAGCACCCTTCGATTAGCGACCACACCCAGAATAGCGACTTCCGAGATTGGACCGCTCTGATCAAATTAACGCGTGATGCATGGCTGGCGACTGCGCAAATTGATCATGCTCGAGCTCGGCAGGCAGCCGAAGGCTGGTGGCAGATCCGTTTTCCCGTTTTCAAGCGGTTGGCTTTGTTTGCTGCTGCACAACCCGAAGTGATTTCACAACAGCAGGCTTTGGACTGGTTGCTGGCAGAAGACAGTTGGTGGCTCTGGTCAACGGGAACCCAGCGTGAGTCACTACGCCTTTTAGTGACTTTGGCGTCGAAATTGGACCCATCTGAGAGGGATAAACTAGAACGCGCCATTCTGAACGGACCACCAAGCGAAATGTTTCCGAACGACCTTGAGCAAGAAAAGCGGGCAGGCATAGTAGACCGTTACGTATGGTTACGTCTTGAAAAAATACAATCAGCTGGGGCAGCACTGGGCCAAGCTGCGAGAACGAAATTGGATGAACTAACACAGCAGCACCCGATATGGCGGATGCCCGAAGACGAAAGTGATGAATTTCCAGCCTGGATGGAAGTAAACGACGGCGCAGACCGGCGTGAATTTTTGCCCACACCACAAAGGCGCCGCGAACTGGTTGAATGGCTCAGGGAACATCACGGTCCTGCTAACCATTGGAGGCAAGACGGCTGGCTACAGCGTTGCCGCAACTACTTTCCGACCTCTGCCTGGGCTTTGCGTGTATTAGCCAGACAAAACGAATGGCCGGAGGGCCGTTGGCAAGAAGCACTTCGGGCTTGGTCAGAGGGCGAGCACATCAAACGGTCATGGCGCTACATAGGACCCGTTCTGAATGATGCGTCAGATGAATTCGTACATTCGCTCGGACACGTTCTCGGTTGGTGGCTTCAGGCCATAGCCACGAACATCGAAGGCCATGAAGAGTTCTTTTTGAACCTTTGCCGTCGCATTCTCAGGATGGATCATCCAGACGAAGAAAATTTCGACAGTCTCCTCATGGATAATGCGCTCTTTCGAGCCATGAGTCATACGGTTGGGTTGGTAACGGAAGCGTTGTTGCGCTGGTGGCATCGGAGTGCGCCTGAAGAGGGCCAAGAGCTGCCGGGAACGCTAAAACTAATCTTTACAGAACTATGCAATACGGACATAGAAAAATACCGACATGGGCGTGTCGTGTTGGCAGCCCACGTTGTTTCATTGTATCAAGTAGATCGTGATTGGACGATGGAATATCTCGTGCCGCTCTTTGACTGGCAACATTTGGAAGTCGAGGCTTTTTCCGTGTGGGCAGGGTTTTTACGATCACCGCGCTTATATGGTCCGCTCCTGTCAGTTATAAAAGAGCCCATTTTGGAAACGGCGAATCATTATGAAAAGTTCGGTAGCGAGCATGCCCAGCAGTATGCAGACTTTCTGACTTTTGCGGCACTGGATCCAGGCGGTATTTTCACAATCGAAGAATTGGCAACAGCGACGAAAAACCTACCACAGCCTGGATTAAAAAATGTTGCACGGACACTGACTCGTGCGCTTGAAGGAGCAGGGGATCAGCGCGTTGAATATTGGCAAAATCGAGTGCTTCCATTTTTCAGCCAAATCTGGCCGCAAGACGAGGCGCGCGCAACAACCCAAATATCCGAGGATCTCGGACGCCTCTGCGTGGCAGCGGGAGATGCCTTTCCTGAAGCATTGGATATATTGTGCCACTGGCTCAAACCAGGGAACCCACCGACTCTTATTTTTCTGGTTCGTCGCCTTCGCGAAGCAGAGATTTGCCAAAGATTTCCCGAACGTGCCTTGACATTCCTGGAGGCAATTGTTGGCCCAGAGGCAGAATGGGTACCTGAAGAACTCCGGCAATGTTTAAATGACATAAGGCAAGAAGATCAGCAATTGGCGACCGCCGAGCGCTTCAGACGCTTGGAAGAATTGATCGAAAGACAGGGCCTAGTGTGAGTAACTGACAAAGGTGACTGAAGATGAGGCTCAGTAACTTCAGTGAAGACGCTCTTGCCCAGCAGATTGCGGTCGAGTCTTTGCAAAAATCCTTTGGCTGAAAGGTGGGCGATACCGATAACCATGAGGATTTTGGATCGGAGAGGTTGTGGGCCGCGTCTGATGAGTGAAGATGTGAAGGAAAGATAGCGAGCAATGGCAATCTATCTTGAAGCGATTTGTGCAAAAATTGGAAGAGCGGATAGGGAGCTTCATGCCCTTCGCACCGATATGGAGAACTTTTGCGAACGACAGCGCGTTGAACAAAAGAGAATTACACGGAAAAATCCAGATGGAAAGTCTGCGGACATTGTAGAGGCATTTTTAGCCGACTCGGAGAAAACACCCATCGAATGGTCCGTCAGAATCGGAGAAATTGTTTACAACCTGCGATCAAGTCTTGATCATCTCGTATGGCAGTTGGTTGTTGATAATGGGAAAAACCCATCAAGAAAGAATGCATTTCCGATTTTTAGCGAAGAGTCCGATTGGGAAAATATGACAAAAGACAAACTGAGTGGCGTCCGCTACGAAATCAAGAAGAGGATTCGCGATCTTCAGCCTTTTGGGGGAGGCCTGGGTTTGCCGTTTAATGTAAATGTGTTTGGGCAACTGGACTATCTATGCAATGTCGATAAGCACCGGCATTTGAATTTGGTTTGCACGACCCTGAGAGGATTGAAGCCTGAGGCTCATAGTGGGGAAGCCTTAGATGCTTTTGAGGAAAAGAGGCCGATTAGTAGGGACGCCTTCCAAGTAGGAATTAAATTTTCTCGTGAAAAGAGTTCGCCCGTTGCAGGATTTGTAGTTTCAGACATACTGGAGGAGTGCGTCGATGCGGTTCGAGGAGCAGTTGATCATATCGTGGGTCGCCATTTGTACCGAAACCTCGCGCGTAGGCAGTCACGGCGATTCTGGCGAGGGAGTTCTGTGGGGTCAGACTAGCGGAGCGTAACTCGACAATGAGGCTCAGATGCCACCATGTCCGCCGCCTGGATTGGCTTGTGTGGGTTTCAATAGACTGGGTCGGGCGTTTGCTCGCCAAGTGAGGAATGCGGTCTGCACCGATTGTAGAATGCCCGATAGCGGGCTATACTGCTCCGCGCCTCCGAGAGACTTCGGTAGGCACGTCGGGAGATTTCCTCGTACTTAATCGTCCGCCAGGGCCGTTCGAGAAAGACATTGTCGCGCTAAACTTCCTGGCCGCTTATGTGGGTCGCAAGCAGAAATAACACTTATCGATCTTTCCAAATTTCAGGAGCCACCACTGGACGGCGTCGCCTTGTTTGATATTTCCTTGCTTCTTCAATAACGAGGCTAAGTTGTTGTCGCCGCCCATCTAGCGAGTCGTACTCAGACAACATGCATTCTGTCAATTCGTCGAGTCGGCCCACCAATTTGGCAACGTTGACCAAAGAAAATCGGCGCAGGACATCCACCGTGATTGGACGCTTAGAATCCTCAAATACAATGGACCCAAGGAAGCATTGCGCAGGCTTTGAATTGAGTAGATCATAGAGTAATCGAGCTTCCTTCTCAGACTTGCAGGGTATCGAATAGCACGTGTCATCGACCATGACCGGGCGGCCATTTGCTGGGGGAACAACAACAAAAGTGAAAGATTTGTAGAGACCTGATATGGCAACCTTCCAAGGGGCAAAAGAATACTCGCCGATTCCAAATATGCTGAATCGAGGGCGATTCTGATAGATTGAGCTTTTCCGTGAATCCAGTTTCTCGGAGTGCTCATCAAGGTATCTCCATGTCTTAGGGGCCATATCCCTGATCGAACTGGTATCATCACCAGTATGACGCTGCGTGACTAAAACGACCTTGCGAGGAATCGCTCTTCGGTTCCCTAAATCTGAAGACTTTAGAAGGGGATACAGGTACTCTTCCTCAAGTTCGACTGCCTCCCCCAACCCGTTCACAAGGTGTCCATTGCGGCGAGTAAACTCCATGACGTTGGATGCATCATGTTTGATACCTGACCGCCAAGCGTAAGGGGACCCACCATCCAGTTCTCTAAACTTCGTATAGGTCCCGATATCTGAAACGAGGTTTCCGTCGACCCATCCAAACTCCGCGACCTTAGAATCCAAGTTAAGCCTGGAATATATTGTGGCAATGCGATCTTCCGTGCGCTTCCCGGTCGCGACAAACAGACAGGCGTCAACCGCAACGCCAAAATTCGTTTTTGCATCAATGCGAAATAGTTTCGATGCCTCAAACCCGCCCTCAGTCTTCCAAAAATGGCGTAAGACTTTCCTGGCAGTCATGGTTTTACAAAGCATGGCAATTGCGCCTGACTCAGGTAGTGCTTCGATCAGGCGAATGAGCATCCATTCGGCTATGTCGAAATTCGATTTTCCGGTTTTTGCATCAAAACCTCGCAGCCGTTGGAAGTTGGCTTTCTTGGGCAAATTGGTGCTGCCGAGGATGCCCTGCTCGGAATTGGTGACCCAAGGCGGATTGCCTAAAACCAAAACTCTGGGCAAATTCTTTTTCCTGAGAATTTGATGCCAGTCAGCGGAAAAAAAATCTTGCTGCCAAAGTCTGATGCCCAAACTTGAAAAACGGCGGCTTGTTGAACGAACATAGTCGGGATTAATTTCGTATCCTTCGTAACTGCAAGCATTGCCCCATTTTCCATGAGAAGCACGAAGAAATGCACCAAGGCCGACTGTCGGCTCCACGACAATATCGGGCGAACCAAACAATTCAGCAACCAAGGCAGCCACTTGCGCCGCTAAATGGTTCGGGGTCTGGAAGTCACCAAATTCCTTCTGTTTGCTCATAAATTTTCAACGCCATTCACGGTTCCTGCCTGCTGGATAACGCGGCTATATTGCAGCCGCCACTGCAAGGCGTTGGAGATCGTAAGGTAGCCCATTTCCGGTGGGTTCCGGAGCACTTCTTCCGCTAGTGGTTGTGCTTGAATGTCGTCAATGGGAAGCATCCGTTCCGAAAAAAATGCCAATACATCGTCAATATTGCCTTCGTTTTCGATAATCTGACGCAATCCCGAAGTGGTCTGAAAATCACCGGTACGTGAACGATCTACAAAAATCGTGTGCATGATATTGAGACGACTCGTCCGTTTAGCCTCGTCGTCGGTCTTCTCGTAGACAAATACCAGAAGATTGTACCCGAGTCCGTAAATTTTCTGTCGAGCGGATTTGAAAGGGCACGATGATTGAGGCTGCCGAATACTCGTAACCTTCATGTCGACTTCGAGTTCTGGAAAATCTATTCCCTTGGCAGAAGAACCTTCGATGTAAGTAAATTTAGCGTGCAAATAGTTTTGAAATTTCCGTTCAAGGTACGTTCCGACGGCTTTGCCGTCTGTAATTCCGTAAAGCGCAGGTTCGTGGTGAGATGACTCGGTCTTAGCAAAGACCGAAGCTTCGGTTTTGAGGAGAGGTATCGTAAGAGTCTGTGGCATTTTCTTTTCGTAATTAAAGGGAATCGTAACCTAAATAGATCGTGAAAAACCAGCGGACTTTCCTCTTAGAGCGTTTGTGAGCTTTCCCTGTCAATGAGACAATTCTCAAGTAGAGTGTCTGGTTTTTTCTCCCTGTCGTCTGAACCGGGCAGGAGGTATGCTTTTTTTCAAGCTGCTATGGGGGCGGTCCTCAATGCCGCGCTGGCGGCAAATCTCTCGCGACTTCTTTCCCTCCTCAGCCTCTTGCAACATTGCGACGATTGGCGTCTCGGTGAATCGGCTTCGTCTCATGGTCGTCTCCTTACGGGGTGTTCTTGCCAGAAAACTCCACTTATCATATGTCTCTTAAATGGGGAAGCTTACGAGCTAGAGAACCCAATGTTGATCCAAGCATCCTTGTTGGAGACGCGCGTGACATGCCTCAATAAACGCATCATCTTAATGTAGGCCATGTCATTCAAGCTCACGCAAGAAGAGGAGAAATTGTTGCTTGGCCTTTTCCACTCCGTTCGCAAACCGAAGCCGGGCTTCGTCCGTTTGAGGCTCCCATGGCTTGGATTCTACTCCTACCACAGAAAACAGACTGAGAAAGTCTTATCTGAGAAACTACAGTAGTTACGGGTCGTTTGGACGATTCGTGATGTCCAGTTGTTTCGCTTGTGTTACGATATATGTTACGGTTGAGGCCCCCGTCTTTTCCCCTGTGACCACCCATCTCGTCCTACCCTGAATCGCCTTGTACGAGAGACGCCAAACTCCGGACCGCCCACCCATTCCCTTTATTCCTTCAGTATCCTTTGAATGACGCTGGCTTCTTCGGAATCAAGTGATAACCGCCACGCCTTCTTGATCTCAAGCCAGATCGTGACATACTCGCGATGATAGGCTTGATTGGGAGGGAGCCAACGGGCGGGGTCTCTGGCCCCCTTACTGCGGTTGGCACTTCGATAGACCGCAATCAAGTGGTCCTGATTGTCTAGATCATTGGCAAATTGAATTTTCTTTTGTCTGCTCCATGCCTTAGCCCCCGAGTCAAAGGCTTCTTTAAGTGGGACGACGTGATCCACGTCGAGCAGTGATGGATTGGTGAACACCCGTCCGGTATAGGGGTCATGCCACTCCCCCGCAATGACCCGACATTGTCTCGCTGTTTTGAACGTGACAGGGATTCGGCTTTCCTCGATCAACACTTCCTGCCGGGTGTCTTGACAATCTCCATCTGCATCGATCCACCGTCCAAACTCCTTGCGATCATACGTGCTGGACGGACTGCCTTGTGGTGGAGCCAAGTGCTTTTTCTTGTTATGACAATGGTACTCTCCTGTCTTTCGGTTGTGGTGGCAGCCCTCCGCATTAGTCCCGCCACTATGAGCCCAACACGTGACTGGCATGAGACAAATGACCAGCCAGATCAGGAATCGTTTCATCACAACCATTACATGCTGTCCAAAGGCGGGATTTGAATTGACCTTCCCTTCATTGTCAATCCACACCGGGGGTGAGAGAGTCCACGCCGGTGCCCGGAAGTTCATAAGGAATGCGAGGGCTAAGCGGGCACCTGGCGGCGCTTCCCGATCAATTTCTTGATTAAGAACACGAAGAGGACGGCTCCACAGAGGACGGGGACGAGAAACACGATCGCGACAAACACCAGATATTCTGTTGGGAGCATAGGTAAGGTAACGGCGAGGATAGAGAAGATTCCCGAGCCAACATCTTCGCCGGCCGAGAACACGGGCTCCCCGAATCCTGCCGTGAACCCTCCCACGAAGGGTCTGAGGAACGCATCCCCAGCATGGACCAGCCCTGCGGAACCGCCCGCAATGACAGCCAAACCCCATTCCAGGAACGGGGGGAGGTCTGTAATCATTGACAGCTCAAGCATAATGCCCGCGCCGACCACGAACGGCGCTTCAACGTAATCAAGGATCTCCGCGGCAACGGGAACTTTCGACGTGATCACTTCACACGTCGTGGCGATGCTCAGGCCAATGAGGGCCGGCCAGTCGCCCAGCCACGTGAACCCCTCAGCCAGTTCGAGATAGCCTGTTTGGTCGGCAATGCTCAAGGACAACAGAGGGATGAGGAGCCGGAACCCACAGGCCACGCTCAGCCCGAAGCCGATCAGGATGCCTAAGATGGTCTCGATGTGATCCATGAGTCCTACGGTCCTACTCTCCCCACGGAGGCGGAGGCACCGGGAGCCCGAGGAAGTCTTCTATATAGTACGTGATCGTTCCCAACTCAAGGCAAGGAAGCGCTAAAAACGCATTGCGTTACAACCAGTTAGATTTTCATGAATATTGCAAACCAACACCTGACCCCACGCTTCAAATTCATTTCTTTTTTTCAGGCTTGGAACTCGGACGTGGTGACGAAGTAGACTTACTTCCGCTTTTCTTCTCCTTGCCTTTCGGGCTCTGGGTTAACGCACTCCCGCTTATTCTTTTTCCGACTGCTTCGCTTACGGATCGGGTTTTGGGTGGGGGTGGGGGGCCAGGTTTCGATGGACGTGGGGGAACACCATCTTTATGACGAGCAGACATCTTAGGCTACCGAAGGATAACGCTGCGCTTCAACTAAATAGGTTTCTTCGGCGCATTCTTCATTAAGCTGGTCATCCGTTTTAACATTCAAATGACTCATAATCTTAGTGACGTTTTTGGTAAGGCGGTCGTGTTCTTGTATAGCATCCTGGTCGTTGATGGTTTTCCGATAAACACGTTCCCATAGTGTTCGATATTCACTTTCAAGCAGGTCCAAATCAAGTTTAATGGTGGCCAACCGTTCTGCCTTCTCTCCTGGTTTGAGTGTGAGAGACCAAATTAGAGCAAGGGCAATAGCGGCACTGGTAATGGATTGAAAAAACCCAGGAAGCACATTTAAGAGCGTGAGCAGTGAACTCGAACCTGACACCCCAAACAAAACATAGACGAAGTTTCGCCACCATTGGTATTTGGTGCAGAGCTTATCAATATATCGGACATAGCGAGACACATCTAATAGCCCATTCCAAATAATGTGCTGCGTTTGTTCCGAATATTGGTTCATGGGACCATCCTATAAGAGTTTCCCTATAGAATCAACTTCTGCTTCAGAGCGGTTATTCAAGCTCAAGCAGACCAGCCAAGGCCACCGCCCCCAAAAGAAAAGGGCCCAGTCTCGGACCAAGGCCTTGCCGACGGGGTGTTTTGCGGATTTCCCTTGAGTGAAATCACCCCAAATCAACCAAGACACCCAAGGGAATGACGACGACGCAACCGCCATTAGCAGCCCTGGCCGGCAAAGATTATACAGTCGTTGAAATCACCACCGTCGCCGTTTGGGTAGTCGCAGCCACCCACAGAAAGAGTGCTGACATGCCAGCCGGGTTGATCTTTCCGGCATCGGGGAGTGGCTCCATCAGCGATGCGACGCTGAGCAAGCTGTCAAGAGAAAATGACATACAGGGCACTCCTCACGGAATGCGGGCGGCGTTCCGTTCATGGTGTGCGGACGAAAATATTTCACGGGAAATTGCCGAGGCGTGTTTAGCGCATACGGTGAAGGGTGTCGAGGCCTCTTATCAGCGATCAGACCTGTTCAAACGCCGCGTGTTGATGGAACGATGGGGCGAGTACATCACCCAACAGCCCCCGTCCAAAGTCGTATCCCTCCATAGCTAATCCGTCTACGATCTTCCTCCCCGCTCCTGTTCAGGGACGGACACGGCGCGACATCGTGACAAGTGTGGTCCGTCAGGGATGGGGAGAGGGGGACAAGACGGGTTTGGGACCACACGACCAATGGCCAGTCATGATGGGGGGCGTGAGTAAGTGAGATCTGTGTCCCACATCTTGTCCACCTTGATTCAACCGCCGACACGCCTTTCGTACCGATTTATAATCTTAGGTCAGCGTTATTTTTTTGATGGGGGTTCTTTCGCAAAATCCAAAGACAAAATCGAATACCCGACTCAACCCCTCTCTAATGACAAGCTCTCCCAAAAATCTTTTCATCCATGGTGACATTTTGGATCGGGTGATAGTCACGGCAACCTCCACACCCATGTCACCGCCAGGAATAGGCCCTAAATCAATAAGCTGTCTATTTTTCATCGGGTTGTCCTCCTGATTAAAAAATTGATGGCTAAAGGCGGTGTGCTGTTCGTGCCGTACAGCGCCAATTTATGCCAGTTATGTTTTTATCGACAGCGTAGGACGATTCGCCAAAGAGTTCAATTTTCAGATGACTTGATCCTCTCCGTTCTCTCTGTTACCGTTTTCCTTTCCGTACCAAGAGGCTGCCCGTTGTCGGGTCGCCTGCGAAATACAAGAACTGACTCAGGGGGACCGGGTTGATCTCCGGACTCGCTGAGGGACCACCAACAGTAAATACGCAGGGAGTCTCTCGCCTCTTGGTACGGGCCGGCCCGGCCTTGTCCGGGACCCCACAACCCTTACGCCAGGAGGTGTCCCATGTTCTCATTCATTCGTTTCAGTTTCATGTTGAGTTGCGTGCTGTTCCTACTGACCGCCTGTGGCGGCGGAGGCGGTGGTGGTATGCCCCCCATGAACGGGGTGCCGTCTGGTAACGGCGAGAGTCGTCTGACGCCAACCGAAGTACGGAGTGCGATTGCCGAAATTGGGCAGGCCGCGAATACGCTCATCATGTCCGATCTGCAATCGACGCCGAGAAGTCGGGTGTTCCCCAATGAGCGTGTGACGGCGAACTGCCAAGGCACCTATTGCTCCCCTGAACCGTCGTGGTCGGAGCCGTACTATAGCGTCGCAGAGTTAAGCGTCATTGCCCCGGACGCCACCATTCGGATCGGGGCACCGCAGTATGGCATTCACACCGGCGAAGTCAGTGGGCGCACCTCGTATCGTGCGCTTGACGAAGACGAAGACTGGTCGCTGGATTACCGGGTCTACGGGGGATGGCTCAGCAACAGCTTCTTTGGTGTCGAACGCGGTCGCTGGCGGGGACGCGCGATGTACGGGAGCATCGAGGGCTTGGAAGCTCTCATTGCGTATTCGGCCGGCAATGCCAGTGGTTCTAATCCCGTCACAGGATCGGCGGAATGGACGGGCCTCGTTGTGGCGCTGGATCGCACGGCCCCCGATCAGGCGGTCCAGGGGAAGGCCGCGCTCACCTATGACTTCGGCGAGAACACCTTGGATGCGCTGTTCAGCAATCTCCGTGGCTCACGCACCTATGGCGATCTGTCCTGGAATGATCTGGCGGTGACCAATGGTCGATTCAGCCAAGGGAGCGGCGCGAATAGTATTGACGGCACCTTCTACGGTGACACCCATGAAGAAGCTGGTGGGGTGTTTGAACGGAGCAACCTTGTCGGCGCGTTTGGTGCCACGCGATGATTGAAAAGGCCAATCTTCCCACTACTCCCTATGAATACATGGGCTTTCTCTTTGTCTATGTGCATTTGGGGGAGTATCGGCTTGAACAACTCCTGCGCGGGGCGTCAAATCCCGAAGAAGCCCCACGCATATTGAAGGATCAGGCCAAGGCCTATGCCGATCGCGGTACCGCGTTTGTGGCAGCAGAACTTGGTGTATGGGATACGGAAGAATCCCGGTTGGGGATTGCGGCGGGCCTCCAAAAGGCGCAACAGCAATTCAGGCTGGCAGTTGACGGGGGGTGAGAGGGGCACTTGGCGCTTGAGCGCAATGTCCATACTCACCAGCCTACGTAATCATTCCTTTAACTTCATGAGGTGTCCCATGAAGCCCTTTTCCTTTTCGATGTTGGCCGTCAGTGCGCTGATTTTTCTCTCGGCCTGTGGGGGTGGTGGAAGTGGAGGCCCTAGGAATGTGCCTCCAATGGTGAACGAACCAGACCCGCCGGTTTCGTTTCCCGTGTCATCCGTACCCCTCTCCCAATTGAATAAATCCGTGCCATCGAGCCACATGGTTGCCTCATATCTTCATGAAACAATAGGCGAGTTATGGTTGTACCGTGAACAACCCACGGTTAGGATCGTGACCGATGCCCCGCTACGCTTCAAGCCCATCGTCCGCCAAGTAATCGATGGCATCAATGCGTGGCTCCCCTACGAGCAGCATTTGGTCCTTGGCACGGACATCCAAGCCCTCTCGCCTACAGTCGACGTCCCCGTCGGTGAAATCTGGATCGGCACGGCGACGTTTCCTGATACCGCGCACTTGGGTTCTACGCTTGGTCGATCGTACACGAGTGCCGACAATCGGGCGCAGGTGGAGGTAAATGCATCGTTGAGTCCAGACTGGAGTGCGGAGCAATTGTATGGCCTATTACTCCACGAAATCCTCCATACGCTGGGCCTGGGTCATGTGAATCCGGCGACTTATCCCGACAGTATCATGGCTGCGCACGGTCTCCCTGCCGTGACTATATACTCGGTGCCTAAGGTTGATGGGGTGGGACTCATGGCGGCGTACACGCGGTTGCCCTCGGGCATTTTAACGAAAGACATTGATCCTGATCACTTGGGCCCATGGGCGAGTGAGGTAGCGGTCTTTCAGGGCGAACTCTCGAATTGTGACTGCGCCTTTGGGACTGATTGGATCAATGGTATGGCGGTCCCGTGGATCGATGGGGCGGTGACAACAAGAACCTTTGCTGAATCGGGGCTTCGCGGAACGGTCACGTGGGACGGGAAGGTGGTGGGCTGGACACCAGACCAAGCGACCGTGTCTGGTGACACCGCCTTGGCCGTGAATCTCGGCACCCTCACTGGGACGGCAGACTTCACGAATCTGGCTTTTTATGATGACCAATCCCAATGGGGCGATGGAGATTTAGGCTATAGCGTGTCGCTCTCCGGGAACTATTTCCGTAGTACACCTAGCGATGATCCGGGCTATGTGTCGGGGAAGTTTGTGGGTGAGCAGCATGACGGGGCGTTGGGAATCTTGGAGCACCCGGATCTTACTGGCGCATTTGGAGCGAAGCGGTAACTGTGCCGAGGCGTTTTACGGGGCGACAGAGCGGTTTGAGTAAAAGTTACCATCGTAATCTCCTAAAAAGAGAGAGAAAAAATGCTTTATCTCATAGCGTTGTGGGCGGTGCTGTTAACCAATAGCGTGGGCGGTGCTCAAACCTTTGAGGGGACGCCACGTATCATTGATGGAGATACGCTTGAGTTGCAGGGCGAACGAATCCGGTTGGGTCATATTGATGCTCCGGAGTCCGGTCAGGTGTGCTTAGATTCTTTTGAACAAGTCTATTCATGCGGGGATATGGCAACTCAAGCCCTCTCCCGATTAATTCGTGGGCAAGTGGTCCTCTGTGAAGTGTATGGCGTTGAGTTTTATGGCCGGTATCTCGGCGAGTGTTGGGTTGAGCAAATTTCCATCAATCGATGGTTGGTGGTGAATGGCTATGCCGTGGCATATCGCAAGCATTCCAAGGCGTACATACCGGAAGAAGAAGAGGCGCGAGAGGAGAAACGGGGCATTTGGGTAGGTGCGTTTATCATGCCGGAGGAGTGGCGGAAACGCCACCCCCGCTAGCCTCATGCTTGTTGTCTTAAAACTTGTAAAATTCGGCATTGGGGCATCCAGCCAACGAAGGCATCGTCGTCATAGAAGAACCAATGCGGGACCCCTAGATGCAGACCAGATAGAACGTCAAACACTTTTTTCAAATCATTAACAAGTTGACAGTCGGCACAGGTTTCCTCATAATGGCGAAAGTCCATGACGAACTCCTTCCTGGCTGCCCGGCCATTAGGTTTTTGTTAGGACGCACGAAAGCCTCCTCTTGAGAGGCATTTTTCAAAATGTCATCCGGGATCGTCGGTAGACCCTGGCGGAGACACAGACGATCCCAAGCGACGGTGAGTATCCTACCGCGTTACCCCTTCGCGGTCAATTCCGTACCCCCTGTTCTTGATCGAGCCGATCCGATAGTCTCCAACGGACTTCGTCATTTACCGCCTCCTCCCAGTAATACACGAACGGGATCGGGCCAAGCGTCAAATGTTTTTGGGTCCGAGGTCCGTGTTCATCAAGGGCATGTTCAACGATACACGAAAGGCCTGTGATCGCCACTTGGCCTGACTGGAAGCCTTTACATGCCATCTGTTCGTAGGAGATGGAGACAATTCTATAAAAACCTCTTTGAATGGCGAACGATTGACTCATTGTAAATCCTCCTCTCAACTAACAACGCGGGTTTTAATTTCCCGTCAATCCTTATATGTGAGTCGCTTCCCCGGCATGGCCCAGAAGGGAGCGGAAGAGGGATGGCAGGAGAACCAGGAGCCCTCTTCCGCCCGCCGATTCTATCCTGGAATTGACCGCGGGTCCTTGCCATACGTGTTTCGCTCGCGGATCAGTCCATCCCGTCCTTTGAGGTAGGCTTCGCCTCTCTCATCTTTGGCTTGTTCCTTGGAGTATTTCCACGCCTCGGCTTGCGTGTCGGTCACCTTGGAAGGGCGGTCAGCCCCTTCCCGTTTCGATTCCCACTTCCCGTCCTGACGTTGCTGAGTCCAGAAATTCTTCGGATTTGGCATTCGACATCCTCCTCTCGATAGTTTAGGTGAAGGGCGCGTAACGGTCATGGGACGACTCGACTGACAAGATAATCACGATCGAACGAAAGTCAACCGTTTTCGGTGAAAAATTTACTTTACAACGGGAATGAGAGTTAAGAGTGTGAGGCTGGGAACTGAATGAAGCGATCAGGAAGCAGAGGCAACGGTTTTGAATTCCGTTTCAGCGTGTCGTAAGAGATTCATCGTCAGTCGGTACCAGAATCCGATGTGAACCACGTCCTTGTCTCGTCCCCACGCACGCCTGACTTCATTATCACAATCCGCTTCCAGCGCACAATAAACGGGCGACTCATCTGCTTCGATCAGAAGACGGTCTCGAATCCATATCAGATAAGACTTCTCGCTTGGGTCCGTCGTTTGGATCCTTATTGCTAAGTTGCTGAACCGTCGGAAGAGTAGTTCGTGGTCCCTGGAGCGATGGGAGGGCTTCCATACGAGTAGTCCTCCCCCAAAAACTAGGCCACGGGGTCAGCGAGTTTCTGACTTCTGTGAAGGATCCCCGATTGTTGACGGCGACGATCCAGGTCGTTCTCGCCAACCTGGCCCGCGGCGCAGACTCGATGCCCAAATCGAGGCAGGCGGTCCGGTGAGCCCCAGCGAACCGGCCGCCGGTGCGGTTCACGTGGATCGACAGATGCGACGTGAACGAGCCCGACACCATCGGCCCCAGACGAGGTGACGGGCGACCGGAAGACCAACGACTCGGCCCCTAGGCGGAGGCGACGGGAGGCCGAGCCCCAGCGACGCCTCACGGGTTGGGCTGCTGCGCGGTCCCGGCTCGCGCACACACGTCAAAAAAGTGCAATAACGCGCCCCCAAAATGCGGGAAACTGAGCGCCAACGTGTGCAGCCGGAGCGAGCCGTGACCAACCCCTGGAACTCAAGCCGCGTCCAGCGGCGGGAGGTGGAGCGTAGCGCAACCTCTCCGGGGGTTGGTCACGGCTGGCGACCCCTCGCAACAGCCGGGACCGCGCAGCGGGGTGAATGGCCCACTTCCCCCGCGTCCAGCGGGGGGTGTGGTGCCAGAGGGGCGGCGCCCCTGGTCGGGACCTGGCGCTCCCAGGTCCCGACGGTGAATTGGCCAAAAAGCCGCGTCCAGCGGCGCGTTGGGCAAAGAGGCGGAGCCTCTGCCGGGTGCCGGCGCTCCCGGCGCCCGGCCCTGACCGGACCCGGGCCGGTCCCGCGACCGGCGACACGTTGGAGCCGGTCAATGTACCGCCGCATTCACCGGTGAATTCACCCCTGACACGCGACATGGGTCGTGTCAGGGGTAGAGTGGGCGGTAGAATGCGCGAGACACGACCCCGGCCACGGGGCGAGAACCAGGACGGGGCAGCGAACATGGCGAGTGAGGTGGCCCTGTCCTGGCGCCCCGTAAGGCGACCGCGCTTTGAAGGATTTAACCAACCAGTTTCCCTGAGAAACTGCGCGGTATTTTGGGGACGTTCGAAGGGGGCGAGACACGGAACGGGTGGGGCAAGTTCACGGAGGGCGATGGGTTCAATGGACGACGGCGGTCATTCACACCTTGGTCGGAGTGACCCCTCCTAGCGAACCGGAGGGTGACCGGTTGCATCTTGAGGATGTGACTCGAGGATCGCGGAGGGTGTTCCCCGTGACGCGGAAAACCGTGCCTTCTTGCCGGGCGGGTCCCACAGCGGCCGATCACAGCTTGAGAGGCCTTTCGTTGTGGAGGCGGGGGGACGCGGCCTCGCCTCCTCCACGTGATGCGACCAGCTTGTCGCGTACTCGGCCTTCTTTCGTGGTCGGGCCTGTTGCCCGCTGTGGTCCTTCGAGAGGGTCTTGTCTTTGTGTGGGGCCTGAGAACACGAGGTTGGGCGACTGCTCGTGACACCCAGCACAGTCCGATGACCGAGGGCCTTCATCGGGGTGGCGAGCATGAGACGCGCGCGTGATGAGTTCCTTGTTCGCGACATGGTGTCATGCGCTCACCGGTCATGATGACACGCGTATCACATGAACCTGGCGTCGCTGCTGCACCTCCACGCCTGGTCCGTGCACCTGACGGTCCCTTTCTTCCAAGCAAAGAGCCAGCCGCTTGGTCCTGCGTTGTTCCAACATCAGAAGGCCACGATCCTCATGATTCCCAAGCCTTCCTCGCCATGCGTTTGATATCTCGTGTAGTCCGATCGACGGGTGAGATTGAGGGAGGAGAGGGGTTCTTCCTCGGCAATCAGCGTTTCGACATATCGCTGCTAATTGGTCCTCATTCCCTTGTCTTCCCTCCCTGGTGTGGCCAGTGCCAGCTTGTCGGAGAGAAGCCACGAGACAGTCTCATAGCGTTCCATCACATTCCAGGTCCATCATGAAAGACAACGAGGCCGACTAATGCCTGCGCCTACATCGCTGCCCCCTGGGACCCGGATCGCCCAATCCTGATCACTCATGATCATGGAACCCCTCATCGCCGAGACCCAACGACGACGCGTCGTCGTCCAGATCCGTCAAGTGCGCCAGCCCGATCAAGTGAACGCCATCCGCGTCAGGTTCTGTCGGAGAATGTTTCTCTAGAGAAACGTTCTCCGCACGCTCTCCCTCAGCGCCGCTCGGGGGCGAGCCCCAGATTCACAAACCCCGTCTAGGCGGGCATGTAGGTGATTTCGGCTAGCTGGACGCGGGGGACGTGGGCCAGTCACCCCGCTACCACAAATAGAACTCCAGCCGCATACACATCATCACTGGAAAGGACAAGCTCCAAGTCGACAAAGTTTCTGATGCCGGACGGAGCGGATCCGTTACTGAGATGTGAGCGAAGGGCGTAACTGTCCCATTATGTCAAGGAGGAAAGTCAGAACTCCATGGGCGGCCAAGACTGACCGGATGCGAGATTGGGGTGACGGGGTTCGTCCGTCGGCCTGCCATGCTCAAGGCGCCATACTTCGATTTGTCCGAGAAGCATGAAAGCGGATTTTCGCCGTTTACTATCCTCGAGTGCCATCCTGAACAACCGGGCGCGTAACTCGTTTGAGGCTCGCGCGTGTAACGTAAAGGTGTTGGAATTTTGCCCGTAGGGTTGTCGCTCGACGAAAGCGCTTTTCAGTTGGTCCCAGACGCCTCGTGGAATCGCCGAGGGTTTAGCGTCATCGATCAGGTTCAGATTGGCGATCAGGGCCTCGGGCGTTCCGAACCAGCCCATAACTTTCGAGAGGACATGCCGATTGATCTCCGGCAGATCGCGTTCGCACAATTTCTGCAACCGCCCGGCAGTTTCCGGCTTGCGCTGGGCGAGTTCCCCGAGCCGCGCGATCACCACGTCCATGCGGTGAGAACGGTGCGTCAGCGCGATGGTCCTTATGTCCGGATCGACAAAACTCAGGAGCAGTTCGCGTGCACGCGGCGTATCGAGCATGGCGACGGCGTTGATGACATTGTCCGCGCATTGTTCGAACGTCTGCGCGTCGGAGGCAAGTTCGTACAGAAGGTCAATGGCGGCATCCGATCGGCTCTCGCCGAGGGCGGTGATCAGTTCGCGCAGTTCGTAACCCCAGAACCGCCGCTTGCGGAGTACGTCGCGCATCTTGGCGATCCCTGCCGCCGGGTCGTCAACGAAGGGGCAGAGTGCAAGGACGCGGGGGAGAAGGTATCTGTCTGAATCCTGCATCCGCTCGTCTGTCCGCTCGAAGATGGAATCGACCAGAGCGAATGTGGTGGTCGTGGGCAATATGACACCCGCCATCAACAGACGCTCAGCAGCGTCGAGACAGATGTATTCGCACTGTGCGGGAATGGCAATTACGTCGAGCACCGCTGCCGCCGACCCGCGGCCGTCGATTGTGGCAAGTGCCGTTGCGCACGCTTTAGGCCTGGCGTCGGGTTTCCCGTCTTGGTTCTGCTCTCGCAGGCGCTTGATCTCGGCATTGAGTGCAGCGACGAATCGTGTGCGCCGCTGGTCGTCGTCAGGCGGGGGGGAGCGGTCGTCGCGCGCGGCCCACATCAAATCGTATCGTAGATTCCGAACGAAGGAACGTTCCGATTTTGGCAAGAAATCGCACGCCATGGCGACCGCGACGTCGGAGAAGTATTCCGGCTCGGGAAGCAGGTCAATAAGCACCCGCTCGGCGCTGGCCGGATCGAGGTGCATGACGGCGGCGATATGCCATCCGGCGTAGCTCATGATGCCGCCATTGGCGCGGGGTCCACGGTCGCCGGCCGCTCGCGCATCCCGGCCTCGGTGCATCCTCTCGATGTCGGCGCGGATGAGTTGCACTAGGTCGACCATATCTTCGGGTTTTCCGACCTGTGCAATCGACGATGCTAGGTTGGCTTTTTCCTCGCCGTTGAAGTCATCCTGGCAGAGCACGAGCTTGACGCTGCTTTTCAGGTATGTGCGGAGGCGTGCCTTCAGGTCGTCGTCGCCGACGCGTAGTGGTTCCAGGTCGGACCTGGCGACCCTGCTAAATAGGTCAACTGCGACTTTGATGTCGAGGGGGTCGCCGACCTTGACGGACGAGAGGACGCCGGCCGCGGCGAGGTCGCCGGGAAGACGATGAAACACAGCCTTCAACTGTCTCATCACTCGCCACTCGAATTTATGTTGCTGGCTGGGGTCCGCATCCACCCTGCATCGCAGTTCGCGGATCTTCTTAAACAACCTCGTCGCAAGCCCTGCATCCGCCCGCGTAGCGATCAAAGCTAGCATGCCCTCAAGGTGCGAGGGCTTGAGGTCTTCGGTCTCAAGGCGATACAGGTAGGTCTCCACGAGGTCATCGGGAATGACGGTCGCGAATGGTAACCATTCCTCGTACCCGTAGTGGACGCCTTCGGCAATCTGGGTTACCACCCACTCGCTGGTCCAAGCCGGATCGGACTTATGCAGATATTTAAGTGCCGGCAGGATGTAGTGCGAATCCAGGTTCTGCATGTCGCCGCCGGTCAACGCCGCTATCGCATCCTTGAGGACGTCGTCCAGGCCTGGCTCGCCGAGTTCGATCAGATGAAGCGCGGTTCGCAGGCGGGCCGGATGGTCAGTCGTCCTCTCGATAAATCTCCACATCGCCGCGATGGCGCTAGGTCTGAGGGCCGGAGGCATATCATCGGGGTTTTTGCGCGCAACCTCTTCGAAAGTGCGCGCATCCATCGACTCGAGGACACGAGTCAGCGCGTCGTCAGACCCGGTCCACATGAGACCGGAGACAGCCGCCTTCTTCACCGCGACGCTGTTGTCCTCCACAGCGAAGGAGGCAATCTCGCCATCGACACGATGATAAAGCAGTTCAGAGACGAAATCTGCTCGCGCCTCCTCGTTCCAGCCGCGCACGTGCTCGCGCCAGTTCGATCCGAGCGACGAAAGCTGGATGTCCGGCCAAAGCCGGTACGTGCGAAGCCGCGTTTGCCTGTCTTGTCCCGACAAGAGCGGCAGGATGATGTCGTGGAAGTCGTCCGCGCCACTTGCGAGCATGGCGGCGATGGCATACTGCTGATAGTTCCCGTCGGGGAGTGCGTGCGTGGCACGGAAGCGCTCGCCAACCGCCGCGCGGACTTCATTCCAGACGGTCGGACCGCAAAGCTGCGCAAGCTCACCGGCGAATACCAGATCAACCATGAGCGCCATATCCACCAGCTTCTTGCCGGCGTGGATGTTTCGCCTGTCGGTTCCTGCATTGGCGGTCTGTTCAGCAAGAGTCTCGGCAATCATGAGCAGCGGTTCCGCCCACGCCGAATCGTTCACGTAGTCGGCAGTGAAACGGTCTATCGCGTCGCAGTCATCGTCGCGCAGGTCGAGAAGCGGCGCGCGGACGTCGAGCGCTGCGCAATACTCCTGAAGCTGCTGATGGTCGAATTGAAACACCGTTTCCGGATACTCAATGCGCTCAAGAACGTGGTGCGCTGTGAGCGTCGCGATGACCTCCGGTGCCCCCGCCCGCTCGATCTGTCCACGGTCCACAAGCTCTCCTGCGACGGCGGTAACGACGGCGCGCGCATCAGCCTCGGACAATGCCACCGCACCGAGGCGGGTCATCTTATTTGCGAGAGCCTTCAGGTAGGCCATTTGCTGGCCGAAGATCGGTGCCGCTTGGAGCGAGTTTCTGTGCTCGTCACGTTGTTCGTGCAGACGTAGAACCTGGGCGAGGACGCCGAATTTCGTAGAGGGAATTTCGGTGCCAGCTTCAAACAGCGAAGCGACTTCCGACAGGATGAACGGCGTGCGAGTCAGCCCATCAAGCGACGGGTCGGTTTCGACAAGGGCGCGGAGATCGGCACCGTTCGCGCCCAGGCGGTCTGCCAAGTAAGCTGCCCGCTGCCCGCGTCCCAGGGGCAACAACCGCAGACGCAATGCGCCGGGCAGCGGCGGGGTCAAGTGGTGCGTGCGGGTCGCGACAAGGATGCCCGCGCTCGGAAAGTCACGCTCGAGTTCCCGGAGTGCATCGTTTGCCTGCACGGAACTCGACTCCGTAATTTCATTCCAGCCGTTCAGCAAAAACAGGAAAGGTTCCGTCTGCTGCACCCGCGCGAGGTCAGCTGACGTGAGACCTTCGGCCTGGAACACAGGCATGCAGGCAATGTATTCGAGAATGCTCTGGCGCGACCTTATCCACAACGGAAGTCCCACTATGAGCGGTGTGCTGGCATTGCACGCGCGCTGCGCGAGCTGTATCAGCGTCGTGGTCTTTCCGCGGCCGGCGGGCCCTTCGAGAACGATACGACCGCTCTGTGACAGCGCCTGGTCGATTTGCGCAAGCGACAGCACGTCGGCAGACTCCGCACCATTCAGGTCGAGCTGCACCGCTGTGAGATCGATGAGCGGATGGCCTTTTGTTTTCCTAGCCCATGCTTGAGTGACAGCGTCGGCAGCATGCCTTGTTCTATCAATGAGAACTGCGACCTCCGGTTCGACATCGATATTGAGGTGGAGGAAGTTTTTGTAGAGCCGAGCGTTCTCCGGCATCATCATCAGCGAGATGACATCCTCACGCTCGATGATGAGCAGCTCGAGGTCGTAGTCTCTCTTAATGGCCTCTCCCCACTTCCTTCGCTTGGAGTTGCCGACTATGGCTGGCGTCACGAAGAGAAGCGTCTTTAGATCAGGAAAGTTTTCCTTGGCCTTTTTTGCGTCGCCAAAAACTTTTTCCTGCGTTGCTGTGATCGAGGCGGCGAGTCCCTTGCCGACCTTTTCCGGCGTCTCGCTCCCAGGCACGTAGGCATCAAGGCCGAAATCCTTCTTGGGCTGGTGCGCTATGAGTTTGGGCCAGCGCTGCCTGCCGAGTATTACCGCCAGCCTCTGAAAACGTAGCCACTCCTCTTGAGAGATGAGCTCATCGAGGGCCCTTTCGATATCGATTCTAAGGATGGCCATTCGGATCCTGCGCTACGTATCGGAGCAAGACGACGGAATTTACCACAGCGGGCTCGGTCGTTTCACGTGAGGGCGGGCGCCTGGCTTCCTTGGTAACGGGAACAGGCAGAGTGCCAGAGGAAGGAACAGGACTGGACGCGAATGACCCGCTCAAATCTGTATAACGATCAGTATAACTGACCAGTAGAGCCAAACGCGAACCCCTATAAATACAGGCGTTTAAAGGGCTCATGTAATTTTGGGAAGAGATTGAAACGCAGATCGGTACCCTCCTCTCAGACGAAGGACGTTTCGTGGTGAACCGGTTGTCTGGCACCATTCAAGTGACGGATTTGCACAGACGGGTTCAAGAGGTGGCGATGTTTCTGGTCAACGTCCGCAATTCTCTCTATCGCCAGGTTGAGATCCAGGCCAGAATTTATGAAATCGCGCTCCGGGACGATTACAGCCTGGGAGTGGATTGGAGCCGGATCGATCTCAGTACGCCCAAGGGCAGTTTCAAGCTGGACAACGTCATCACGGCGCCGGCCGGCGGCTTTGTCGCACGGGCGGCGACTGCGGCTTTCAGTTTTAACGACGGTGATTTTGAAGGCGTCATCCAAGCCTTACAGGAGCAGGGCGACGTGCAGGTGGTGTCCCAACCCCGGATTCTGACGCTGAACAACCAGCCGGCGTTGATCAAGGTCGGGACGGATCAATCCTTTTTTACCTCAACGACGACGCAAGGGACGGCAGGGACCGGGAACATTATTACGGAGCAGGTGCGGACTGTGACCTCGGGGCTCGTCCTCTCGGTGACCCCGCAGATTTCCCAGGACGGCTGGATCATGATGGACGTCTCGCCCATTATCACCCGGCTGACCGATACCGTTGAATCACAGAATGGCTCCACCGCGCCTGTTTTGGAGGTGAAACAGTCCGGAGGGCTGGTCCGTGTCCGTGACGGCCAGTTGGTGATTATCGGCGGATTAATCCAGGAACAACTGACTACTACCGAACGGAAGATCCCCCTGCTGGGAGATCTTCCCGTACTTGGGACGTTCTTCAGCGGCACCTATCAGGCCGAGCGAAACACCGAACTTGTCATCTTCCTCATGCCTCGTATTCTGCGGGTGACGTGATGGATACACTCGATCTGAACGTGTGCTACGAACAACTGGGCTTCACCGAAGCCCCGTTTCGGATGACGCCGGACACCGATTATTTTTTCCGGTCACCGCAACACCTGCAAGCCTTGGCACATTTGCGATTCGGGATCGCCAGTGGTGAGTTGACGATGCTGACCGGGGAAGTCGGGGTCGGGAAAACGCTGGTATGCCGGTACCTGTTGCGGCATCCTCCGAAAGGTATACGCTTTGCGTATCTCTTAAATCCTGATCAATCGTACGTGGATCTACTGGGTTCAATTTATCGGGACCTCACGGGACAGGTCCCCGAAGATCACGGTCTCGGCGCTTTGCAACGCAGGTTGTCTCACGTGTTGCTGAAATTGGCCGGGCAGGATGAGCGCGTAGCCGTCCTGGTTGACGAAGCGCATCGGTTAGGCGGGAAAATGTTGGAAGGTCTCAGGCTGTTGTCAAACCTGGACACCGAAAAAGAAAAGCTCATGTGTTTGTTGTTTGTGGGCCAACCCGAACTCGAGCGAACGTTGTCCCATCGCGTGCTTCGCCCCTTGTCGCAACGCATCAGCGTTCGATTCCGATTAAAACCGTTCGATTGCCGGGAAACCATGGACTATATCCGGCATCGCCTGCTGATCGCAGACCCGCGGACCCGGTTCCAGTTTCCTCCCGCAGTCATGATGCTCACGCACTACCTGAGCGGAGGCGTGCCTCGCCGAATCAACCAGCTTTGTCATCGTTCCCTGCTTGCCGCCTATGCCAGTCGTCGGTTCCACGTCAGTCTCCGCATGGTCCTGCGTGCTAGACGGGAAATCATCGGTCTGACCTGAGTCGTAAGGACAACCAATGAGTATCATCGCGGATACGTTGACGCGGTTGCAGGCTGACCGTCCGCGGCGCCCGGATCATTCGGTGCCCCCGGATTTTTCCGTTCATCTTATCTCATCCCGGGCTCTTGCGAATCGTCTGCCGGCTCTTGTGATTGTGCTGGGGTGTCTCGGTATCTCGATCTACCTATGGGGTCTGCCCTTTCTTGTGGCTCCTGATAAGGTGATGCCGAAGCAGGAAAAGGTGAAGGCCGTTCAACCCGCAAAACCCGCAAAACCCGTTCCTTCCGGGATCGTAGAGTCGATGCCTGAACAACGGAAAGACTTTCCTGTTGCAACCCCGACGGACAAGCCCGAGGATTCCGGTTCAACGGGTCCGGCTTCAGTGCCCGACCCACCCCCGGCTTTGCCTGATGCCAGGAATGACCGCGTCCGCAAGCCTGGCCCTTCTCCCGGTATTCAGTTCACGGCAAACCCGCCACCAACGCGCCGTTCCCATTCGGCTTCAGCCGGTCAACGAAAAAACCGGGTTTCCTCACGGCTTCGGAATGCCACGCCCTTTGAAATCAGACTCGCCCGCGCGCAATCTTTTATCAAGCGACGCCAATACGCGCGGGCTGTCAACATCCTGGAACCCTTATTTGCGAAGCCTCCTGAACGCTGGGAACCCTGGTTTTGGTTGGGAACGGCGCAGTTGGGATTAGGTCAATGGGAGAAGGCCGGGGCATCGTTGGTAGAAGGGCTCGCTCGTGACGCCACGGTGCCGCAATTGTGGGTGCAGCGAGCCTTGGTCAGTCAACAGCAGGGCCGGTTCGGTGAAGCATTGGATGCCCTCAGGCAAGCGGAGTTATTGGCTCCTGAACTTCCCGAAGTACAACTGAATTTGGCGTATACTCTCGAAGTGACGGGAGACAGGCTGATGGCCGGCCAGCATTACCGGATGTTTCTAAACCTGACCGAAGGCAAAAAAGCCTACCACGCAACCCGCAAAAAAGCGCTGGGCCACATCAGTCGCTTGAGCAAACCCTGAATGGTAGCTCTGTCGTGGCATGAAAATAGCCAACGACACCCCGAATCCGTCATTCCTGCGGAAGCAGGAATCCAGGGTTCATAGCCTTGCGAACAACGAAAAAACAACGACCCTGGATTCCCGATTAAAAGATGTCGGGAATGACAGACATGGTGCGGCTGGTTTTGCGTACCTAGCCTATCCCCGGAACGTGCTTCGAATGGCCTGCAACAGTCGAGCCAATATTCCCTTGGGCTCGATGTCGGGGTGTTCTTCCCACAGTTCCTGGTTGCCCAAATAGGCTTCTCCTCGAAATTGGAGCCGGCTGCGCAGTTGGGTGTAGCCTCGGTCCTGCAATTGGGTGATGAGCATGTTGATGGCAGCCGGTTCGGTAACGCCCGGTTCGGTCTCCAGAAGGAAGCGTTCATACCGGAAGACGGCCTGAAACGTTCCGTTCGAGACTTTCATTTCGACCTGTCGATTAAACCCCCGGCCCAGGTCATCGATCCCGGCAATTTGATAGGTGTTGGTCGGAGAGCCCATGTGAGCGATCGTGGCAGGGCACAACGTCCGGAGTTTTTGGGGAGTGGCTATTCCAGGTCGTCGGCAATCTTTTTCAGTCGCCGGTCCAGTGCAAACCGGGTGAGCCCCAATTTTTGAGCGGCTAAACTTTTATTCTGTCCGCAGAGTTTCATCACTTCTTCGATAATCGCGAATTCGGTTTCCGCCAACGTTTGCCGTCCCAGGACCATCTCCATCCGGAGAATCGATTCGTCGGTTTGGGTGGTGGATGAAACAATTTTCTTGGGTTCTTCACGGAGTTCCCGTGGTAAGTCCCCAAGGGTTAGCGTTTTGCCGCGACAGAAGATCACGGCTCGTTCGATGATGTTTTCCAGTTCGCGAATGTTCCCGGGGTACGTGTAGCGCTCAAGCAAAGCTCGGGCTTCAGGGTCGATCTCGCTGATGTCTTTGTTGACCTCCCGGCTATGGTGGACCAGGCAGCGAAGGCTCAGGGGATAAATATCGTCGACGCGTTGTCGCAGGGACGGGAGTTGCAACGACACGACGTTGAGCCGAAAAAACAAATCTTCCCGAAACGCGCCTTGGTCGACTTCCTTTTTCAGGTCGCGATTGGTCGCGGCAATCAGCCTGAAATCCACGGTAATATCGTCCCGCCCCCCCAGGTGTTTGAAGGAGCGTTCCTGCAGGACGCGAAGCAGCTTGGCTTGCATGGAAGGATTCAGGTCCCCGATTTCGTCCAGGAACAACGTGCCGCCTTCAGCCTGTTCGCAGAGTCCGGGTTTTCGCTGGGCGGCGCCGGTAAAGGCCCCTCGTTCATACCCGAACAGTTCGCTTTCAAAGAGTTCCTGGGGAATGGCCGTGCAATTTACGCCGACAAAAGGCGCGTCACCTCGGGGGCCGTTGTGATGCAGGACCCGGGCAATGAATTCTTTGCCCGTGCCGGTTTCACCTTGAAGCAGGACGGTGGTCTTTGCGTTTTCACTCAATTCCTGGACTTGGGTCACCAATTCCCGCATGCCGGGACTGTTCGCGATGAGATCCTTGAGCGCATAACGGCCGGCACTGCCCTGGTTTTCAAAACTGACTCGGCGACGAAGGGACAGATAGTCAATTGCGCGTTCGACAACCGGACCCACCCCGGACAGGTCCACGCTTTTGATTAAAAAGTCATACGCCCCCAAGCGCATGGCTTCCACGGCGTCTTCAATGGTCCCGTAGGCCGTCAACAGGATGACAAGCGTTTGCGGGGCTTTGGGCCGGATATGCTTGAGCGTTTCGATACCGGTCATGCCCGACATTTTCAAATCGAGCAGGATGATGTCGGGAACGTCCTCGTCCAATCCTTCGAGAAGCGCTTCTCCGGAGTCAAAGCTTCGCACTTCATGCCCGTCGCGAGTGAGCCGGCGGGTAATCGACGAACGAACGACTTCATCATCATCAGTGACAAAAATCGATGCGTGCATATCAGACCGACATTGCGGGTTGAGGTTGAAGGGTTAGAGGAAGCCAAATGGAGATCACTGTGCCGGCGCCCACTTGGCTATCGGCCCGGACGTTGCCCCCATGCTCCTCAATAATGTTCCGGCAGATGGCCAATCCCAGTCCGGTGCCGCGTCGTTTGCCCATCGTGAAAAAGGGATCGAAAATTCTTGGGAGATCCTCCGGGTTGATGCCTTTGCCGTTGTCTTGAATGGTGGTGAGTAGACCCCTGTGCCCGTCCCGTAATTCCTCCGCGGCCTCGATCCGGATATCTCCGTGCTCTCCTAACGCCTCGATGGAATTTTGAATCACGTTAAGCACCACCTGCTTGACCTGGTCACGGTCGGCTTCGAGCGCAGGAAGATCCGGTGGAAAGGACACGGTCAGGTTTAAACGTTTCTTGTCAGCGGAGTGACGCACGAGGTCCAGGGTTTCTTCAACCAGCGCAGCCATCTCGAATGAGCCGGGGACAATATCGCGTGGCCTGGCGTATTCAACAATTTGCGTCACGATCCGGTCCAGCCTCCGGGTTTCCTGGAGGATCGTTTGTAGATCCTGTCGTTTGGCGTCTTCAGGTGGGAAGTCCTCCATGAGCAACGACGTTGTGGAGCCGATGCCCACGAGGGGATTCCGAATTTCATGCGCGATGCCGGCGGCCACCTGTCCCAAGGTGGCGAGGCGTTCCGTCCGGCTGAGTTTTTCCTTCATCTGTTCAAACGCGGTGATGTCGACGTTAAAGCCTTGATAGAGCGAACCGCTGCCTTGTCCGTCCCGGATGGGAACGGCGCGGCTCAGGACCTTATGCGTGGTGCCGTCAGGATGAACGAAACGAAAGACGTTCTCAAAGGGAACCTGTTGCGTGGTCGCCTTGGAGAATGCGTCAGATACCTGGTCACGGTCACCGGGGTGAATGGCATCCCATATCCGTTCCGGATCCAGGAAATGGTCCGGACCGTGTCCGGCCAGCCGCCAATTCTGGTGATTGCAAAAAATAATGCGTCCGTCTTTGGCCGTGAAAATACCGAATGGGGCATTGTCCACGATTCCGCGATATTTGGATTCCGAATTCGACAGATCGATATTCAGGTTACGCAACGCGGCTTCCGACGTTTGGATTTGGCCGATGAATTCCCGAATCTGTTGACCCATTTCGTGCATCACCCTGGTCAAGTCGCCGATTTCATCGCCTCGGTCCAGGACCTGGACCTCAGGGACCGTCCCGCCCACCCGGTTTTCAACGGATTTGGCCAATGAAATCAAGGGTCCGGTTATCGATTGCGCCAACAGACGGATCACAAACACCATGGGGATGAGCGCCAAAGACCCTCCACCGACGATCACGGTCAACAGAAATCCCCGATCTTTTGACGTGCGTTCCAGGGTTTGCCGTAAGACTTCATCTTCCCGCTTGTCGAAACGGGCAATTTCCTCTCGAATGCTCAACATCAGTCTCCGTCCGGCCCCGGATTCGATGTACTCAAGCGCTTCATCCGCATGCCCCTGCTTGGCTTGTTCGATCAGACGATCTTTGTCTTCCATCAACGTTTGAACCAGGGCTTGCGCGTTCAGGATTTCAGCGTGTTGTTCCTGATCGTGTTCAACCATGTGTGCAAGGGTCCGTCCGACTTCCAATACGCGTTGTTTGGCTGCGTGATAGGGATTCAAGAATTTCGGTTGGAGGGTCAGGACGAATCCGCGGAACCCCGTCTCCAAATCGACAACCAGTCGCAAGTAATCGGCAGCAGTGGTTTGCACGTGATACACTTGGTTGAGCCGGTCCTCATCCCGGGAAAAGGTCTGAACGCTGTTAAAGGTGACGATGCTGAGGACGGCAAGCGTGAGGATCGGAATAACCGAGACAAGCAGGAGCTTTTTTTCAATCGGGAGGTTGTTGAATCGTCGAAAAATTCGCATCGTGACACTCTGTCCGTAATCTTAGGGTTGCCACGTGGGAGTGTCAAACCGCACTGCGAAGCCGCATCACTAACCTTCTACCTCCCCTCACCCCTCCTTACAAAGGAGGGGAACTCGGGTACGGAAAGAAGCGGTGGAAATTATCAACACATGAAAGAACATATCCGTCTCTGGTGAACCGAACCCGGTTTCAGGTATGATGGCTCCTCGGCTTTGTCGCATCCGGCACAAAACCGGCGAAATGAGAGAGGCGCGCTGAAAGCATGAAGAAACGAACGGTCGCATTATACGTTGTGGCCTTTGTGCTAGGGCTCGGAGCGGGATGGACGCTCAACGTTCAACGACTGCCCGTCGAGGGCATTTCCGCCAGGACTGCGGCCGATTACCTCCACGGGGTCATTGAGGCCGACAGGACGTTTTATACGCAGCACGTGGTTGAACGCATGGAAGCCATGCTGATTGTGAATGCGTCGGAAGCGTGGATCACTGATAAAACCCTGCCGCTGCCCGCGCAGTTTTTGCGCGAAGCCTCGCGAAGTCTGCGTTTGCGCGACGCGCCGTTTCGCTATCGGTTGGTCAGCCTTTGGCCGCTGAATCCGCAAAATGCTCCGGTTTCGGATCACGAACGGCAAATGTTGGAACAAGTCGTCGAATTCGGTGAGGTCATGGAAGGTGAAGTGACGTCGAATGACAAACGCTACTTTCAGGCGATCTATCCGGACCGGGCCGTGAGTCGGGCCTGCGTGTCCTGTCACAATGCGCACGTCGAGTCGCCGAAGCGTGATTTCAAACTCAATGACGTCATGGGCGGGCTGGTGATCGAAGTGCCCTTGGATTAGGTAAAAAGATCGCGTCTTTGATACGAAAAGAGCCGATGATACTGACGGCAAGTGAACCATGATCACGACCCATTCCATAACCATGTTCTTTTTCAGCGCCGTGGCGTTGGTGCTCGGTTTGCCCGATGTCGTCTGGGGGACGGACGATTTGATCACCCACGTCGATCTGACCCATTCAGCCGTCGGGTATTTCGCGCTGGGTATTTTTGTCCTGGCCTATGCGTTGGTCATGGCCGAGGAGTTCACGCACCTCAGGAAATCCAAACCCGTTATGTTGGCGGCGGGCATCATTTGGGCAATGGTGGCATGGTCGTATCCCGGCGATGATCCGCATGCTATTGAGCACGCGCTACGTCACAACATTCTCGAATATGCGGAATTGATGCTCTTTCTACTGGCCGCCATGACGTATATCAACGCCATGGAAGAACGGCTGGTCTTCGAAAGCCTGCGATCCTGGTTGGTGCGCAAGGGGTTTACCTATCGCCAGTTGTTCTGGCTTACGGGAATTCTGGCGTTTTTTATTTCCCCGGTGGCGGATAACCTGACCACGGCTTTGCTGATGTGCGCCGTGGTCCTGGCAGTCGGGGCGGACAATCCGCGGTTCGTCAGTTTGGGGTGCATCAATATCGTGGTAGCAGCTAACGCGGGCGGGGCCTTCAGCCCCTTCGGCGACATCACGACGTTGATGGTATGGCAAAAAGGCATCGTGAGCTTCTTCACGTTCTTTCTCCTGTTCGTGCCTTCGGTGGTCAACTACGTGGTGCCGGCCGCGTTGATGCACTTTGCCGTGCCGAAAGTCTCTCCGCCGCCGTCCGACGAAATCGTACGCATGAAGCGGGGCGCCCACGTGATCATGCTCCTGTTCTTTTTCACGATTTGTACCGCCGTGAGTTTTCACAATTTCCTGCACCTTCCCCCCATGGTGGGCATGATGACCGGCTTGGCGTACCTGAAATTTTTCGGGTTTTACCTGCAGAGGACGCACAATCGATACGCGGCACCGGGAACATGGAGTGAGAAGAAGGCTCAGGAAACGCTTGGCGACATGATCCCATTCGAGATCTACCAACACGTAGCCCGGGCAGAATGGGATACTTTGCTGTTTTTCTATGGTGTCGTTCTGTGTGTGGGAGGGTTGGGCTTCCTCGGCTACTTGGCGGTGGTGGCGCAGGTGATGTATATCGACTGGGGACCCACGTTTGCGAATTCGATGGTCGGCATCCTCTCCGCCATCGTTGACAACATTCCGGTGATGTTTGCCGTATTGACCATGAACCCCGACATGTCGCAGGGCCAATGGCTGTTGGTGACCTTAACGGCCGGGGTCGGAGGGAGCATGTTGTCGATCGGATCAGCCGCCGGCGTGGCGTTGATGGGCCAGGCGCGAGGCCAATATACGTTCTTCAGTCACCTCAGGTGGGCGCCGGCCATTGCGCTTGGGTACGTGGCGAGCATCCTGGTCCATATGTGGATCAACTCGAGCCGATTTTGACGTACGCCCCGGCACACGAAAAACCCATTGGATGAGGTGAAAGTATGAACACCGAGAAAGCAGACGTACCGCGAGGAACGCTTACCGGGCTTCGGCAGCACTGGAAGGCCGACCTGCTGTCCGGATTCCTGGTGTTTCTGATTGCGCTGCCGTTGTGTCTCGGTATTGCCCTGGCCTGTGGGTACCCCGCCATTGCCGGGATCTTCACCGCCATTATCGGCGGCATCCTGGGCACGTTTTTCAGTAATTCCGAACTGACCATCAAAGGCCCGGCCGCGGGGCTCATCGTCATCGCCATCGGCTGCGTGACGGAATTCGGGTTTACCGGCGGACAGGACCCCGCTGCCGACTATCAAGCCTACCGGCTGGCGCTGGGCGTTGGGGTAGCCGCGGGCATCATCCAAATTCTGTTCGGAGTTTTCCGCGCCGGCATCCTCGGGGAATTTTTCCCCACGACGGCGATTCATGGGCTATTGGCCTCGATCGGCGTCATTATCATTGCCAAGCAGTTTCCGGTGGTCATGGGGCTCAGTCCCGAAGGCTCTCCCCTGCACCTGCTCGCCAACATTCCCACGTTCATCATGAATATGAACCCCAAGATTGGCCTGATCGGGATTGTGAGTCTCCTCATCGTATTCGGATATCCGCTCATCAAAAACCCCAAATTCAAAGTGATACCCGCGCCGATGGTCGTGTTGTTCGTCGCGGTGCCGATGGGCCTGTATTTGAATATTGGTCAGGAGGGCACCTATACCTTTAACGAGCAGACCTATGCGTTGGGAGCAAAGTTTCTGGTGGACGTGCCGGCGAATATGTTCAGCGCGCTCACGTTCCCGGATTTCTCCGGACTGACGACGTCCATCGGGATCAGGTACGTGATCATGTTTGCCCTGATCGGGAGCGTGGAATCATTGCTCAGTGCAAAAGCCATCGATCAGATCGATCCGTGGCAACGAAAGACCGACATGGACCGGGACCTGCTGGCTGTCGGGGTCGGCAACACGGTTTCGGCTTTTGTGGGCGGGCTCCCGATGATCTCCGAAATCGTACGCAGCAAAGCCAACATCGACAACGGGGCCGAAACACGTTTTGCCAACATGTTTCACGGCCTGTTTTTGCTGATCTTCGTTGCCTTGATTCCGGGGATGATCAACCAGATCCCGTTGGCGGCCCTGGGCGCGTTGCTGGTCTTTACGGGTTTCCGGTTGGCGTCCCCCCAGGAATTTGTCCACATGTATCATTTGGGGAAATACCAGTTCATCGTGTTCGTGTCCACGGTCATCGGCGTTCTCGCCACGGACCTCCTGATGGGCATCGGGATCGGCATTGGGGTCAAGGTTGTCCTTCACGTCATCAATGGCGCCCCGCTTCTCTCGTTTTTCAGACTGAATGCCGAGATTACCCAGGAAGACGACACCTCGGCGACCATTGTGGTGCGGGAGTCGGCTATCTTCAGCACCTGGATTCCCTTGCGCAAACATCTGAACCGATTGCTCCAAGAAGGGAAAACCGTCACCCTGAACTTGGCCGAGACCCGAATTGTCGATCACAGTGTCATGTCAAAACTTAACGAATGGGTCGGTGAATTCGAAGAGAAGGGATGTACATTGTTTATCAAGGGCTTGGCACAACACCGTCCGATGTCCGACTCCGTAGTTGCGGCGCATATCAAGCCCAAGGAGTAGGTCGTATCGTTTTGCTCCTGCTTGATGAAGCCAATACGCGTCGCATTCTTCTCAAAATTATCCTTGCACCCTGTTTCGTGCGATTTCGCTCACCCTGATGGGTGCGTTTTTGCTGATTGACTCAGCTTGATAGGACGGCTCGGCATCTTCAATTTATAACCGGTTGATTTTATAATGGTTTCATGGAAAACGGTTTCCAGAGGAAACTGGCACATCCTTTGCTTTACAGATAATAGTGCCTGCTTAAACCTTTGGGAGGATATCATGAGTGAGTTTTCCATTTTGTACAAAAGCCTGCATTGTGAGCAAAAACGAACGAAGAAAACCGAAAAAAATGACGCCTCCTCACAGGTAAAAAGTGAGGCTCAGTCCGGATCGACCGTCAATCCCTTTCGGGCGTTAATAGCTAAGATTTTCTGAACCCGTTGTTACTGCTGTCATCCCCGACCTGATCGGGGATCCAGTGCCTTTTCTTTCCTCTTCCTGTCATCCTCGACACTTGGTCAAGAGGACTTTTGGCCGAGCAAAGATCTTGAGTCCTTCTGTGCGGGGCTCCTAAACTCGCAATGGAATGAGCAATTCCATGGGAGAGGTCAAGAAGAGTCCTCTTTCTTCCTCTTTGCCGGTTGCAATTTCCCCCATAAAACGAGAGGGAGACCGGGACTATGTCCCGGTCTCCCTCTCGTGCTGCCGGCTGAACGTTCTTTCTATGACGTCAGTTGGGCTTCTGATATCCACTCACTTTTTTCATCTTTTCAGCCGGGCAATTTGTTCTTCATGCCAGACAATGTGTTCCCGAAGGTCCCGGACGTCTCCTCGCCACTTACTCAGGAGCCTTGTCCAGCTCTGGCGTTTTAATCCTTTGGGATCCCGATAGGAGTTCTTGACCATGTCCAGTCGGTCTTCCAGTTTTTGGATTTTTTGTTCAAGCATGGCCGCTTTGTTCTGGTGTTGCTGAACAGCGGCCTTGTGAGAATTCAATACATCGGACCGTCGCGTGACAAAAATGTTCTGGTGTTGCTGAACGGCGTCCTTGTGAGAATCGACGGATTGCCCCAGGGCCTTATCTGCGAAAGGTTCGCCGGAAACGGTTCCATTCGCAGCACATCCAGTGAGCGTGAGTCCCACGCAAAGCACGACACTTGGAATCACAAAGGTTAAGATTTTCATGTCGTCCTCCTTTCTTCTTCTTTGTTCATCAACTCTTAATTTATTAAATAACCATGAAGTTGCATTTAGCAAATAAATAATATAAGGCATATCAATCCATATTTTAGATTAATTGAGGCCTGTTTGTACGTGTTCAGTAATGCCCTTCGACTTCGCCCCTATGGGGCTACGCTCAGGATAAACAGGTGGGGATAATCCGTGCATCCTGAGCGCCCTTCGACTTTGCTGGCGCTACGCTCAGGACGGACTACGCCCGGAGTCGAAGGATCAGGACAGGCAGGATAAACTCAGGATAAACTCGGAATGACAAATTGGGAGTCGTTGGCTATTTTCTCACCTGGGTTCAGGATTCCGCTGATTCAAAATGGCCTTTTCTGAGAACCCCGACGTCCGACACAAAGAGACTTCCGGAATGACGTTCCAGGAACGGCTTAAGTCCCGAAAGGATGGGTTCGACTTTGTCCTCGGGAACGACGGTCAGCACCATTTGCAGGCTGCTCTCGTCGTTAAACATGAGGTGTCCTTCATGGAAGCCGCTGTGCCCTTTGCCCGACAGACTGCTGAAGATCGTGTAGCCACTGGCTTTGATCCGATCCAGCACTTCCGTCACGAAGCTCAGGTGCTCGCCGTTAATAATAATCTTGATTTCCTTCATCGGGTGAAGCGTAAGGCTACTCATGGTCTTCTATTCCTCCTCGATTACTGAATACGTTGCCATTGTTCCAAAGAATGTTGGTGAAAAAAGTCCATTGTCTTGGGGTCCAATGCCACAAGATTGATCCATTGATTGCCGACGAGTCGTTTTAAAACATCATGTCGTGCAATAATCGCGCTGATACGTTCCATAGGGGCTTCAATGAAAACAAAGAGTCGCATGGGTTCGTGATAAGGAGTTTCAACGTCCAAAACCGTTTGAACGGGTAGCCCGATACAAAGATCACTTTGGGAGCCATACATGACTCCGATGCGTCCGACCACGTTATGATAGACTTTGCTCCCGCTCCCGTACACAACGGGATCCACCGTGGAAAAATAATGTTCCATATTAATCCAATTCGCGACGATCATGGGAGCGGTCATGATAATTTCCAGGTATTTTCCCGTCTGGTCCTGCCGGTGATCATACGAGTGTAAAAAAGTTCGGCCTTCGAGATTGAGGCCGTGTGTCAAGTCACGTCGACCGACGATAAAAGCCGTATGCCGCGATAGTCCCCATTCCGGCCGGACTTGAGACCAATCGGCACTGCGTAGTTTTGTACGCGCGACCGCATGATCCAGGGATTCCCCATTGTTTCCCTCCGGGAAGCGACTTAACCGTTCAAGGCTATTGCGCCTGCCGGCTTCTTCCAGGTCATGGATCAGTCTGTTCAAGTCTTTCCGGTGTGTCGTGGGAACGTCTTCCAGGTCAAACAGTTCCACCTCGTCCGTCGTGGTATCGTGTTGGCCCGGAAGAAAATGTGTATCGGCAGGAATGGTAATCCCTTTTTGAGTCAACAATTGCCGGACTTCGCTTTTGTTGGCCATGGCGGCAAAGGCCCGGGCGTTCGAGACGCCGTGGTTTCCCCCGCAGGCCCCACAGTCCAAGGCCGACTCGTAGGGATTATTGTCCGAGGTACTGGCATGACCACAAGCAAGCACCAACCTGGAAAAGGTTTTGGTGTATCCTAAAATTCGAAGCGCCGTTTCGACAAAATGTGCTTGTTCGGTTGTCGTAAATCCTGTCTGGGTGATTCGGTGCATCCGATTCGTCACGGCTCGTTTATGGACGCCATAGCCCCGCATGAGCCGTTGGAGAAATTTTGTATGGTCTGCCTCGGTCCAATGCAACAGTTGTTGCAGTTCCTGATCTTCAGGGCCGTCTATCGAACCCTCATTCAACGCTTGCTTGCGAAGACGTTCGACCTGGTCGTGGGCAACCGCGTTGCCCAGGCGACCGTATTGTTCGATCAATATACGATAAATGATGGCCCGATGTTCAGAGGCGACCATTTCCTCGGCCTCCTGCTTGGGCAACTTTTCGACGGTCAACGCCGTGCCGATGGAAATGTCAAAATGTTTCTTCACCCAGGACGTCAGCCGTTGATACCACAACGGTGCCAACGTTTGACCGAATAACCTGAATCCAAAAAACCATCCTATGGCTTCAACCATCACGTATGGCGTGATGACGTTTTCCTTCAAATCATGCAGGAGGGTGTGTCCGGTTTTGGCAAGGTGTTGTCGTTCCAGAAATTTGTCCGCAGCGTTGGCTTGGTACGCGCGAGGCACTTCTTTGATGATGTGTTTCGGTTTGAGCAGGACCGGGCATTGGTCGGTTTCGTGTTCGCTTCCGAATTTCTCGAAGCACAAGGGAACCCCGAAAAATCCTGCAAATCCGAAAGTTTCATTCCCTCCTACCTCTTCAAAGTGCCTTCGAAATCCTTCGGAACGAACATCAATACAGAAGATGGCTTGAGTCAACGGACGTGATTCGGAAGGATGTTCCCCCGACTCATCACTCTGACGAAGTCGTTGAATGTTCGGCGAAAAATCCTGAACAAAGTCCGTGACGAAACTGCGTTCAAGCGCGTGCAGCCATAACGGACCGTGATGGGATTCCGGAAAACGGTCAACCCAATCGAGCAGGATTTCCAAATTTTCCGATGGACTGTCGATGAGATCCTGCGTGGAGCAATCAAGGCAACGGGCAAGATGGATAAGGATGCAGGCTTCGCGCGCGCTTGCTTGCCGTTGACGAACGATTTGCCACGTGTGGCTGGTTGCCTCACCCTGACGGTCCAATTCATCGATAGGGAGCGGTTCCTGTATGAAGAGAGAAAGATCAAGTTCCGCGACCACTTCCTCGGCCAGTCCTCTCGTGCGCCATTCCTTGTAAAGCCCGTAGCCGTTCGGATGGTCGCGCAAGAAAGATTGAATCGAAGGAAACGTGCCCGGGATGCCGAGCTTCGCTTCGCACGTGCGAGCGACGAGTTCTCGTTCATAGAAGAGACGAATGGCTATGTACCTCACCAAATCGATAGGGAAAGCCTGTTGCCATTGGTGGTTCGATTGTTCGGATCGCCATTTGATGAATCCCGTCCATCCCGGCAATTGAGCCAGGTGCAAGGTGAAATAGTCTATCCACAGATCCTGGGGAATGCCCAATGTCTCCAAGCTCTCCCCAATGGCGTCTGACGGGAGGTCCGGAAGGTTTTGGATTTTTGATTTCCAATCCTGAATGCCGAACAATGGGCCTGACCAGTCCTCTTGGGCCAACATTTTCCACCCGCCGTAAAACGTTTTGTTGCGGCGAGGCATCGGCCATGGCGCGTGCCCTTCGTCGAGAAAGCCCCCACACCATTTGATGAGTTCCTGGTTGATCTGGTCTTGGATGCCCGTCCCAAGCGTGGCATCGCACCAATGGGCAAGAGTGTACTCCGCCCCGAGTTCACGTTGTTCCTTGTCAGCGTGAAGGTTGAGGGAAAATTGCCGTTCCTGTGACCTCGGGAGAACTTGGAGCTTTTCACGCAGCCCGCTCACGTCGGCCTCGCCCAACGAACGTTCTAAAACGGCCGAGGCCACGTCAGGCTCGAAGGTTCCGGTCCCATTGATGAAAACGGTCTTCAGGACTTCCAGGTGAGTCACCGTTCGATTTCCAATCACCACGTGCTGCTCTTGCGCTTTGGTCTTTAAGGTTTCATGAATGGCACTTGAAGAGATCCGGCCTTGTTGAAAGTACTTCCGGTATTGTCTATTGGGCAGATAGCCGTTCCCGCCAATAAATTTTCCGGCCTCCTCGATGGCTTTTTCGAAGGGCAAATGTTCCAGGCCATGGAGGGGATTATGGTGGATAAAGGTTTGCATGGGCCAGTAATGGGAAATGGTCTCGCTCGCCAGTTTGACAAGCGAACGCAACTCCATGCGCTGGGTATCTTGCGATACAACCGATGGTTTGTCGTCTGCCATGGGTGCCTTTCTAATTGACCAATATACTAACACTTGCCCCGAAAATGATCAGGACCAGGGAGCAGATTTCGGCAACCTTCAGGTCGGTATAGGGGACGTCCGGTCGTGCTTTTCCAAAAAGCGTGTGGTGCAGCAAATGTGAGAAATGCCAACTTCCAAACATCCAGGCACCGAGAAACAGCAACGAAATGATGACGAAGGAGCCTCCCTGATTTTCCGTTGCCGGCATGGTCGTGATGCCCCCAAAGAGTGGAATGATCGGAAGCAGGACGGCGATGCTGATCAAAAGGCTCACTAACGTCCCAAGACGCGGCATGGGAGAGGCTAACCCGGGAAGATTGCCAATGGCGTGTGATCCATACCGTTGCCGGACAAAAGCATAGGCGACAAACAGTCCGTTCATGACCAACCCGATCGTGATCCCGAACGGGATTCCCCATTCGGAAAAAGAAGAGAAGATGGTCGTCAGTCCCCACAAAAGCGCGACTTGGACAATGGTGGCATAAGTAAGCAAACCCTGGATCTGGTTCTGCCCCAAACACTTAAGAGCCGCGTACAGCCCGCCCAGTAAGGCCAGGAATCCGATGGCTACGTGTATGTCCGTTTCCATGGGAATCACCGTTTGCAGGTTGTGGATTTCGGCCAATCCGAGGGATAAGAACGCCACGGTCCATACCCCGGAAAGGATTCCCCGGGCGGAGCCGACCAGGGAGGCGAAGAGAACGTGAAATGGAGGCAGCGGCACGAGCGTGACCGCAAGAAAAAGACCGGCTGGTCCGTACAAAGAATCGCCCGCCCAAATCGTCACGCAGACGAGAACAACGGCAAGGGCCGACTGCGCAAGCCCGATGGTTCTGCGCGTGGCGGAAAGGTTCGACCGGGAGAGAGAAAAGGCTGCATAACCGAGCAAGCCGATGAGACCATACCTGTTCACGGGCGCGGGGCCGAGCAATGCGGCAAGACTCAGTCCCAACACCACGAGGGGTGCGTCCAGGACGGTTGAAGAACGTTTTGAATCCCATTGTCCGACGATGACACAAAACGTCGAAAAGATGACAGTCGCTGACAGGTAAATCGCGATTGGAGTCGTTTCAAATGCAGCGTGCATGTAAAGGATCGTTCCGGCTTCCCACCCGATGCACAGTACGGCTAAAACCTGAAAGATCGAATACGGAACGCGACTTGTCCGGTTGAGCAACCAGAGAGCAAGGGGGACGAGAACAGCCAGCAACGTTATCGAAAATTCTGAAGCCATCACAGATTGATCTTCCGTTAATATCGGTGTCCGAATTTTTGTGCCAATTGGAAGAGTTTGTTGCCCCACCTCACATAGATCAGGTCCACGTACAACCTGTTGATCAGAAGAATGTAGAGCCGTTGTTGCAATGCAAGAATCCAGTCAGGGTTCACAATCGTTTGTCCTTTGGCGTCGGTATAGACGTAGACCCATCCGACAAGAATAAAGACGGTGGCCAGCAGGATCATCGTATCGAACACCACGGGGTTCAAGGCCGCGGCCACGAAAAATGCGTCTGCCGCACCCGGTTCAGGATACAGGAAGTGCGTGAATTGTTCGCCTGCCCAGAGATAGGTGAACCCGATAAGAAACAACGTGCCGATCATGGCGCCGGACACTTTCCAGGAAGCCACGTCATGCAGGCGAGACAAACTGAAAATGGCTTGAGAGGCGGTGACCCAACTGAAAAAGAGGAATATGACCGCTCCATGTGCGTCCTGCAGGGGAACCTCCAACAGGCCGTGGGCGACCATCAAAATAAACAGCGGCATGATTAAAGTGATGACCAATCCCGTCACCCAGCTTGCCTGGGTGGGGAGCCGGGCAGGTTTGTGGGTTGACGAAGAAGGGAATTTCGGTTCGTGCCTGGCACTGTGAATCACGGTCCCGGCGCTTAAAAAAAGTGACGCCTTGAACAGCCCGTGTGCAATCAGGTGAAAAATGGCCAGGGCAAAGGCTCCGAGCCCGCATTCCATGATCATGTATCCCATTTGTCCCATCGTGGAAAAGCCCAGTGTTTTCTTGATGTCGTTTTGAACGAGCATCATGGAGGCTCCCAGAAGGACGGTGGCAGCACCGACGATGAACACGATATGAAGGACCTCGGGCGAGAGGGCATACAGCGGTGCGAGTCGATTCAGGAGGAACCCTCCCGCGTTGACGATGCCTGCATGCATGAGTGCCGATACCGGGGTTGGAGAGTCCATGGTATCCGGCAACCAGACGTGGAGAGGAAACTGAGCCGATTTGGCCATGGCCCCGATGAAAATGAGCAACGTAATAACGGACGTGGCCGTGACGTCCAGCAGATTTCCGGGCAGCAGTGAAATCACGTGGGACTGTTCGGAGGCTCGCCGGAAGAGCTCGGTAAATTCAAGCGTGCCGAAATAGTGATACGTCAGGACAAGGCCGCAGAGAAACGCGACGTCTCCGACCCGGTGCACGATGAACGTTTTGAACGCATTCTGATAGGCCGGCACGTGTGAAAAATTGAACGCAAGAATGAGGTACAGGACCCAACTCAACAACTGCCAGAAGACAAACAGCATCAGGAGGTTCGGACTGGAAACGACGGAGAGAATGACAAAAGTGATGAAGCTGAGTAACGCGAAGAATCGGGCATAGCCGGAGTCGCCCCGGAGATAACGAACGGAAAATACGTGAATCACGGTGCTGACACTTGTGATCAGGACCATCATCACGGCCGTGAGTCGATCAACCAACATGCCGAACGTGAAAAACGAGGAACCATCGTCCTGGAGCGGCCAGAGGGTCACCCGAAAAGGCTCGCCCACACTGACGGAGTACAACGTCACAAGAGAGAGGATGCCGGCACCGACCGTGGCACTGATGCCTACGGTGGTGACGTACGAGGCGAATCGTTTCCCGAGAACACTGATCAATACCCCGGCGAAAAACGGAAGAAGGGGAATGAGGATCGCTGTCGTCGTCATCAAGTGCTTCCTGGAAAACGGATGAGACTGCCGGTCAGGACGGTCTCTCTCAACAAAAACGGCGAAGTTCGGTCAGACATCTTCACATACTCAATAGGCCGTCATGTTATCATATCAAGTCCAAAAGGCGAGTGACATTAATTTTTTTTAACCGTTCACGCTTCGCCGTTGGTTTCTCTCGAAATCAGAATTGCGGTATCGGCAATGCCTGCAGTTGTATCTTCAGGCAGCGAGAACAACGCATCCAGTTCGGTTAAGGCGCTCAAAAAGTAAAACACGACATAGGTGCGTTTCGTGACGGATTCCAGATTAAGCAAGAGACTGGCAACGATGACTTCGGCGGCGACGAGTTGCCCCAAGGTCAATTCCCCCTGGCTGAGCAGCCACCCCGCGGTTCCCAACAGGCCGGTATGCAGAAACACCTGAAGCGACAGCCAACCGATGTATTGACGCAGCAGGACGCGAAATCGGGATTCGCGTGCGTCGACGTACTCGGTCGCCAGTGTATCCGCTTGTTTCATCAGATCTCTTGTGGCTTGGGAACCAGGCTGATTGCCGGTCGCTTCCTGAAGCCAGCGGAAGACGTCGTATTTGGCTTCAGACATGTGCAGCGTGGTGCGCACCCCTCCCTTGCCCAAAACCCCGATCAGAACCACTGAGCCCAGCAGCGCGAGATCGAAGACGATGAAGTACGGATGATAGAAGATCAGCAGCGTCATTCCGATCAATCCGCCGACGAGCACATTGGTGAAATCGACGAGCAAGCTGGACAGGGCTCGCTGCAAAAAGACGGTTTCAAAGAAACGATTGATCGTGTCGGATTGAGTCGTCTCGTTCCTGGGGCGCGAGGCGATTTGCGCGAGTGACAGCGTCACGCGAACAAAAATTCGTCGTTCGAGCATATCGGTTGCATAAAATTGCAGGATACGAAAGGCGCCGACGAAAAGCAGGATGATCACCATAATCCCGATAATGGTCACCAGCATCACCGGCGAGACCGTGTAGGCGAAGGTATTGACTAGTTCCTGCACCGTGAGGGGAATGATCAGGGAAAAGATTCCTACCACGACGGCATAGGTCAGAATCGCCAGAAGAAGCATGCGTTCATGCCCGATGAACAGTCCCAGACGGTCGAGATGATCTTTGAGGCTCGGAAGGTTGGTCCCCATGCTGTATCAAGGCCTATCGTTGGTCGCGTCAGATATTCAGGCGGTGGACGGTCCGTTTACCCATTGTCCAATGGCCCATTGATACAACGCCTGGGCTTTCTGGTAGTCGGCCAGCGCGGTAATCCACTCCTCAGCCGCCTGAATGACGTTTCGTTCCCGAAGATTGACGAATACCAAACTCGTGGCACCATGCCGAAATCGCGTGCGTTCTCCCTTTTCCAGGGCTTGGGCCAGGTCAAGTGCCTGTCGGGAAACCTGGATGCGTTCCTGCGCGCGGGTGACGGCTGACCGGGCATTGTCCACGTCCAGGGACACTTGTTGAATGCGATATTGCTGCATCAATCTCAGGCGTTGGGCCTTGCCCTCGATCTGAAGGCGGTCGCCTCGTGCATGGCGCTGGAGGAACGGAAGGCTCATCTGCACGCCGAATCGATAACCCAGGCCCAGGACGAATTCTCCCGGCTTTCTCGTTGGCTGGGCCTCCGCGGTCAGATTGGGAAGAAAATTGTTGTCGGCCACTTCCAGGTCGATGTGGTTCAGTTTGGCTTCCAGGTGGACGAGTTGGATTTCCGGACGGACGGAAATGGCCTGCTTCTTATCCCGTTCACGTTGAGAGACTTTCCGTTGTTGAATCAATGAGCGCTCCGGGGGCTTAAAGTGTCGAACGACGACCGGATTGTCTCCTTCCCACATGAACAAGGCGAGTTTCAATTGTTCCCTCTCGAGAGTGCGTCTCGCCTTGATCAAAATCGCCCGGCGTCGTTGCACTTCCTGGTTGGCTTCAATGACGTCGAACTCTGCTCTCGCTCCGGCTTTGGCTTGCCTCGTCAATTGCCGTGACCGAGTCGCGGCCACGGTGACGGCTTTTTCCTGTAACTCCATGAACTTGTGCGCCGCCACCCAATTCCAATATTGCGTCGCCGCTCCACGATACAGATCCTGCCGTGTTTGTTGAATTTCGAGTTGGGCCTGTTTGGTGGCTAATTCGGATTTTTTTAATTCTGCATGGGCAGGATTCGTCCCCAATCCGCGTAGGAGAGGAAACACGATTCCCAATAACGGTTGGTTGGAAGAATTGATATCCAGGTCAGCAACTTTGACGTCTCCGATACCTGCCCGGAATCCGGCAAATCCTTGGACGCCCCACGGGTGACGGAACTCCAGGAACGTGTCGTTGAATCCCACGCTTGTGGTAGTGTCGGCGCTGCCGGCCAGTCGTTCCAATTCCCAGTCGTTGACGAGTTTTGGTTCAAAGGTCCCCAGTGCTTTCAGTAATTTCCCGCTGGCCACGATCTTTTGTGTCTGACTTCCCTGAAGAAGTGGATGCCCCTCTTCTACCCGCTCCAAGACTTCTTTCAACTTCAGGATAGACCCCGGCGTTTCTTTCGAAGATTGTCTGGCCGGTTCTTCCGCCCACGCAGGGACCACGTGGCATCCTATAAGCCAGACGACAACGGCGATTCGTAGACTCTTCATCCTGTCCCCCTCTGATAGATGTCCTCGTGCATACAGCCGGACCGTCAGTTCCTTCACTTCCCGCGGCGTCCGGCTTTCGGCAGAAACACGTCGGTCAACGCTTTTTCTCCTGTTTCATAATCTGCCGGAAACAAATTGAAACGGCGCCACATCTCGTACCACAACGGTACGCGATTGAGGATGACCCACCCTATGACCTGGGTCCCTTGCCGGACTTGTTCTTGAGGCGGCCAGTTTCGACGTACAGTCTCTGGCACCACCCACAAACGAAATTTGCCGTTTGCCGAAGCCGATTGATCTACGACCTGAATACGCCCGTCGTAGGTGCCAGCCATCAACTCGGGCCACGCTGGAATGGGAATGGCCGGGATACCGTGAAGCAGTAAACGGACTTGTCTGCCTGGTTTCAGAAGCGGCGCATCAATCGCCTCGGCCCACATTTCAACGGCTCGGGAGGCACTCGAAGGGACGATCGTGAATAACTCGTCACCGGGGTGTACGATTTCGCCGAGGCCGATTGGGGTCAGGCGGACCACGGTACCGGCAAGAGGAGCGACGACCCGGCCGGCCGCACGTCGTTGCAAGGCATTGGACCGTTTCAATTCCACATCTGCCAATTCTTCGGATGCCTTGGCCGCATCGGCTAGGGCGGAAGCTCTTTGGGACCGCGTATCCAGTTCGCGCTGGATCAATTCCGCGTCAATTTGTTCGCGACCGTGCGCCAAGGCTCGTCGTGCTTGTTCCGCTTCGCGTAACGCGGCTTGAGCAGCCTTGACTTCCGCGCGGGAGGCGATCTCAGTTTGGATCGCCAGTTCCAGTTCCCGTCGTGAAACCAAGCCGTCAGCTTCCAAAATGCGTGAACGCTCCAGGTTTAAGGTGGCGGTCTGCTGAGTCACCTTTGCCCTGGCCACGCGTTGCCTGGCACTTTGGACTTTATGCTCAGCCTCGGATACGCGGGCTTTGGCCGAGGTCGAGGCCGCCTGTGTCAGTTTCGTCATTTCTTCGAGACGTTGGGCCAGGATGTCTGCGCGTGCCAAAGCGGCTCGACGCCGGTCCTCAAGAGCCTGGCGTGATTGTTCCAGTCGTTGCAGGAGATCCGGAGCCATGAATCCAGGATTGACGTCGTCCAGTTCGAGAACCAGATCTCCGCCATTGACGGCCATGCCTTCATTCACGTGCCACGTGCGAATGCGTCCGTTGATCTGGGCGTGGATTTCCTGGGGTCGTTCCGACGGCGAATAGGCGGATAACCGGCCTTGGACGGTGACCGTCTATGTCCACGGCACGAAACTCACCGTCACTCCGAAGACCAGAAACAGCCCAACGGCCGAGCGAGACCATGTCCGCAAGCGACGAGGAACGCGGACCGCGGCATGGGATCTCAGCCGCCTGGTCGAAGGAAGAAATTGGATGCCGAATAGCCCAATTTCCCGGTTGGGTTTCCATCCCCTGGGCACGTTTATTTTTCCTCAAGTCTCCAGAAATTTTTGTGTTTGCACCGGCATTCATGGAGCGATGCGCGGCCATAGTCATCGTCTTTTTACGCTTAGTAGAGCGTGCTCTTCAATTCTTACTTGTGATAATTCGCATTTTGTCTATAAGCAAATAGATAATCATATATTGATTCATCCATTTTCTAAATGTATAGTTTCAAGTCATGGATTGGCTGAACTACCATCATTTGCTCTATTTCTGGGTAATTGCCCGCGAAGGTTCCATCAAGCAGGCCCGTGAAGTGCTGTCGTTGTCCCAACCCGCGCTGAGCGCGCAGCTTCGCGCGCTTGAAGACGCGATCGGTGAGCAATTGTTTTCTCGCGTAGGCCGCAAACTGGTTCTGACGGACGTCGGAAAAGTGGTTTACCGTTACGCGGATGAAATTTTTTCACTCGGCAGAGAATTAACGAATACGTTGAAAGGCTATGGAACCCGGCACCCCATTCGCCTGGTGGTCGGCATTGCGGAAGTCGTCCCCAAGATGGTGGCCTATAAATTGCTGAAGGTTGCGTACAAACAATTCGAGCACATGAAAATCGTGTGCTGGGAAGGTCGTTTGGAACGGTTGTTGGGCGAACTCGCTCTCCATACCCTGGACATTGTCTTAACGGACACTCCCGTCCCGCCCAGCGTCAGTGTCGAGGCTCATAGCCACCTGCTCGGGGAATCAGGGGTGACGCTCTTCGGCCCCGAACACTTGGCCTCTCACTATCGACGGAAATTTCCACAATCATTGGATGGGGCACCGTTTCTGTTGCCCACGCCCAATTCCATGCTCAGACGCGGCTTGGATGAGTGGTTTCGAAAATTCGAGATAGAGCCGTTCGTTGTCGGCGAGTTTGAAGACGGAGCCACAATGCAAGCGTTCGCCCAGGAAGGGCACGGGCTGTTTCCCGGCTCTTCGGTCGTTGAGTCGGAAATCGCTCGGCAGAATCAAGTTCACAAAGTGGGACGAATGACGGGGCTCAGGGAACGCTTCTATGGCGTTACGGTTGAACGCCGTTTAAAGCATCCGGCCGTCTTGGCGATTTCCGAGTCCGCAAAAGAAGAAGTTTTTCGGTAATTGATCGGATAAGGCACGTCCTTCGCCACGCAGGACTTGCACCTTCCGGGAGAGGCTGACATGAGGGAACATTTGTCAGCGCCGGGCGTATGGTATAATCTCATCGTCGGGTCGTTCTAAGATTTCCAAGTAACAATGAGGAAGGTAAGATGCGAGAACAATGGTCCCTGAATTCCGTCTTGAAAAAACCCGTCGTCCTGGCGATCGGGAGTTTTATCTGCGTATGCCTGGCGTTGGGCGCGAGCGCGACGTTCTTTCAGCCGTCTACGGTCACCCAAGCTTCGGAAGAACAGGGTCCACCTCCGGAGCTACTTGCGCAAGCCTCCATGTCTCAACCGGCTGCCTTTTCTCCTCCCGCGACGAGCGAAGACCTGCTCCGGCTCAATCAGCACCTGATCGCGATTGCCAAGAAAGTCACGCCCGCGGTGGTCAATATTTCCATCGTGAAGACGACCGCTCCGCGACGTTCTCCGTTTCCGCACTCCCCGTTTTTTGACGACCCCTTTTTTCGAAAATTTTTTGGAGAACGGTTCAGAGAGGAACGCCGTCAGGCGCCGAGACGACGGCAACAGGGCATGGGGTCCGGGGTCATCGTCAATCCCGATGGCTACATCGTCACCAACAATCACGTGGTGGCCGAAGGTGATGAAATCCAGGTGGTGTTGGGGGATCAACGGAAATTCGAGGCGGAATTGATCGGGACCGATCCCAAGACCGACTTAGCCATATTGAAAATTGATGAGTCGAATTTACCGTTCCTCTCCTGGGGTGATTCCGGCACGTTGGAGGTGGGCGAGATGGTCGTGGCCGTGGGGAACCCCTTCGGCCTGAACCAGACCGTGACCATGGGCATTATCAGCGCCGTGGGACGGGCCAACGTGGGTATAGCCGACTACGAAGATTTTATCCAAACGGATGCGGCTATCAACCCGGGCAATTCCGGCGGGGCACTGGTGAACGTCCGGGGGGAACTCATCGGCATCAACACGGCCATCTTCAGCCGGAGCGGCGGATATATGGGCATCGGGTTTGCCATCCCGAGCAATATGGCCAAAGGGGTGGCGCAGAGTTTGAAAGTCTACGGCAAAATGGTCCGGGGCTGGCTCGGTGTGTCCATCCAGGACCTGACTCCCGACCTGGCGAAACAATTTGAAACCACGGAGATCAAAGGCGCATTGGTGACCGACGTGGTCGATGGGAGTCCCGCCGAAGACGCCCGGTTTCAACGGGGTGACATCATTCGGGAATACGACGGGCGCGCGGTCGAGAATTCCACCAAATTGCGTACCTACGTGGCTGAAACTCCTCCCGAGACCAGGGTGACTGTAGAGCTTCTTCGTGAAGGCAACAAGAGGCGCCTTGACGTCGTCATCGGACTGATGCCCAAGGATATGGCCGGGACCGGCGAAGTGGGTACCGTCGGTGAGCATCACGCCCTGTCCGGCTTGACGGTCGAATCGGTGGAACGGTCTGCCGGCGATACAGGTGTGCGCGTCATGAAGGTCCGGCCTGACAGCCGTGCCGCGCAGGCCGGTATACGAAAAGACGACGTCATCATGGAAATCAACCGCGTTGCCATCGCGGATGCGGACGATTTCGATCGCGTCACCAGTCAACTCGACGAAAACGATGCGGTCCTGGTGCTCCTCAGACGTGGACGTTCGACGCTATTCCTGTCGATTGGCGGGAAATGACCGAACCTTCCATGGAAATTTCCCTCTCTCTTGACTTGTTCGGTCTTGAGTATTATCTCTTTTCGTATGAATCACTCTCGTCCCTTAACCCATGATGAAAAGAAAGCCGCGGAGTCGGCGTACCGGGGCCGGGCCTTCGACGCCTCGTGGTCCCAGTCTGCGCGGGTCGTGTATGACGGCATTCTGAAGGCCCGAGGCTATGCCGCGGATGCGTTTGACGAGGGTCGTGACAACCGGGAACCCGCCAAGGAATTCGAACCCTCCGAAATCATGCGCTCCGCTTCTTCTCCTTCCGAGACGGAAGACAACCCGTCTTTTCCCCTTGATTCCCTGTAAGTGGTTCCGTTGACTCTTCTACATGGAAACCCTCGCCCCTGGCGGGAGAGGGTAGGGTGAGGGGGAATGGAAAGCTTCAGCCCATCCAGTGTTTTGTAACGCCTTCACGGTCGCCTGCCCTCCATGACGGCCATGGTGCCGTGCGGCCCTCAGAATAAATATGCTAAGGTGGCGTCCATGCCGGACGATGCTGTAGGGGCGAACCTGAGTGTCCGCCTTCTGGTCAATGCGGTTCTCGGTGCCATGGCCGTGACGGGAGGGCTCTGGTTTCTTCAGGGAGACCTCTCCTTGGGCGCGACCGTTGTCGTGGTGGTGGCGCTTATGGTGGTGTTCGCAAAAACCTGCCCCAGCGTGGCTCACGTCTGGATGTGGTCCACCCTGTTGCTCGGACTGGAAAGCCTCGCATGGCCGTTTCTCATGTTAGGCGAACTTCAACAATTCGGTCCTGAACCGCCTCTCGAAGAGATGAGCAAGGTCTTCACGGCGGTGTTGTTCGGAGTGTTTTCCGGAATCTTCTGGCTGACCTTTGCCTACGGCCTGTACCGCCGGACCCAACCCGCACACGAAGAACCTGCTGCCCCCTTAACGCCGAACCAAGCCAAAGCCAAGCGAAAGAAGCAGCGGTAAAAAACTTCCTTACATCTTGACTGGATAAAGTCACTTTCTGTAAAATCGTAAATCATGAAATACGATTCAAAAAACAAATCTCGCAAACCTCTTCCCGACAGTGGTAATCGGGGCTGGGTGGTGCGTGAGGAGTCTCCTGTGTTTGGAGTAAATCCTGGGGAAATGAAACGTCTGACGATTGACGTTCCAGCTTCTCTGCATGCCAATATCAAGGTAGGGTGCGCACGACAAGGCATTAAAATGGCAGATGCGATCAGGGAACTTCTGGAAGAACAATTCGGAAATATCGAATAGTGATGAGTACGAAGCAAGTTGAAATGCTGTTTGACTTGGCTGAACGGCATACGCCTTCAGGAAGAAGAAGCCCTAATGGTGTGGCTACCTCAGACCTTATATTCTCTGCATATATTGGAAATAATTCGGATATTTTTCCAAAGGTGTTGAAGCTTCACGTTCCGAATGGAGCAAAAATCGCGGATGTGACGTATGGCAAAGGAGTTTTTTGGAAAAATATTGATACGAGTCAATACGATTTTTCCCCATCCGATATTGCGGATGGCATAGATTGCCAAAATCTCCCTTACAAAAACAGTTCCTTTGACGCGATAATCTTCGACCCGCCTTACATGGAAGGGTTTTACCGGAAAGGAAATACGACAAAGGCAGGCGACGGGACACACAGCACGTTCAGGGAGCATTATTCGAATGGCGACGAAGCTCCTCAACCTAACGGTGGCAAATGGCACGAGGCTGTTTTAGAGATTTACAATGGAGGCGGCAAAGAAGCGCACCGCGTTCTAAAGGAGGGAGGGATATTTATCGTCAAGTGTCAGGATGAAGTGAGCGCGAACAAGCAAAATTTGACGCACGTGGAAATCATCAACGCCTACGACACCATCGGATTTTTTTGTAAAGATTTGTTCATTGTCGTCAGGCCAAACAAACCCGGACTGAGCAGGGTTATCAATCAAGTACACGCCAGAAAGAACCATTCGTACTTTCTTGTCTTTGTAAAAAGACCAAAGGGCAAGAAGGGATCGCAAATGCGATTTACTAAAGCATCTCGTTCATCAAGGTAAAGGGTTCCTCATAGAATGGCGGTACGGGCGGCCAATGAACCGTCACGAGAGTGGCAAGCAAATGATTCCGTTGATACTCGGTATAGCCTTTGTATTTTGAGGACGGGAGGTCGCTGTTTTTTGCAAAGACAAATCGCCATTTGTCTTCAAAAGCAAAAACGTTGACTGCCAGAATATGAAATTCATTGCGAAGCAAACAAGTTGTATTTACTTTCGTCCCATCGGGAAGAATGACTTCACGTCTGTCACTCGCATCGACTTGGGTTTTGCCAACCCAACCCTCGTCTGTTTTTCGTATCGTATTGGTCTGTAGAGATTTTGATTCGAAGATAAACTCCCTGCCTTTGTAAGCAACCACACGGTCGCCTTTCTTTTTCCTGTCATGATCGTCATGCTTCGATACGTCAGAAACTCCAGTACGTCTGGGCCATAATTTTTCCAACTTCATCTCTGCCAGATAGCCGAGCAGCATTCCCCTGAGGCTTGGGTTTTGATCAACCACTTGGGTGAGTTCCTCGACCGTGATATCCCACCGTTTCAGTATGGAGTCAGTCACTGATTTTCAATTCAATGAATTTTTCGCATAACTGGCAACCAAAAGCGAGGATTCCCTGGATAGAACCTGCTTTGGGATTTTTGGAGCAACAATTATGTGAGAAGATGGCTTATTGAGGCAAGAGGAAGAATTGTCTCCTTGACAGGGAAGCTTACGCTGCTACGTCACGTCGAGTGGGTCCACGTTGCCCCCGAATTTCAGGCTTCGATGGGTTTTCCCCTTGGTCATCGACTCGAGCGTCCGTCGGACGAGCGTTCGCCCGGCGGTGCCGTCTGCGATTTTGACCAGCAGATGGTAGCGGCACTGTCCCCGCGGCTTGGCCCCATACGCGGCGAGGGGACCTAGAATGGCGTCCTGTTCGTCCCGTTGTATCTCGCCTTGCACAATCATGTATGCGAGTTGTTCCGTGAGATGCTGGCGCCATGTTTTTGCGGCGTTCTCGGTTTCCGTTGCATCTTGCCCTGAGACGTGCAATTGGATGAGTTGCCCGAAGGGCGGATACCCCACCAGCCGGCGAAAGGCCAATTCATGGTCATAGAAGAAGTCGGGCTGTTGTTGGCCGATGGCATGCATGACCGGGTGCGAAGGGAGGCGGGTTTGAATGATCGTGGACCCGGAAAAGCCAGGGGTTACGAGATCCACGGCCCGTTGGAGATGGTGAAACACGCGTTCCGACGATCGAAAATCCGGAACGTGCAGGCCGGCGTCCGCATAGGGGATGCCGACGCATCTCACCGGCGTGAACGGTGACGCCTGGAAGAGCAATTCCGTCCCGACGACCACGTGGATCCTGCCCTGTGCAAATTGCTCGCGGATGCGGTCCGCAACGGCTTCGGTCCGTATCGTGTTGCCGTCATAGCGGGCAATGGCGGCGTTGGGGTACAAACGGCGCAATTCTTCTTCAAGACGTTCCGTGCCGAATCCCACCGGTTCCAAACGAATGCTGGAACAGGCCGGGCACGCGGACGGGCTGGGTTCGGTCTGGCCGCAGTAGGGGCACTGTAGTTGTGATTGCCGGAGACCCAACGGGATGCGGCAGCGCGGGCATTGTGGGGCGGTCCCGCAATCCCGACAGGTGATGGACGATGAAAATCCTTTGCGATTATGGTAGATCACGATTCCGCCGCCTTGCTTCAGGGCTTGCTCCATGCCGTTTTGCAGGGCATCGGAGAACATCGTGCCGAACGCCATGTCCTGAAGGTTGATTACCTGAACCGGCTTTGGTGTGCTTTTGCCGGCAAAAGCCCATGGAGCGTCCTCGGCAAAGCGATGCACGGTCTCGAGTGTCGGGTAAGGCGCGTGCAGCACGAGCACGGCGTCGTCCAACTCGGCTTTTTTTCGTGCGACCTCCCGGGCGTGATAGTGTGGACTCGGGTCTTCCTTGTACGCGTTGTCCCCTTCGCGTTCGACCCACACGCAGCCCAGGGCAGGGAGAGGAAGAAACAGCGCGGACCTGGTTCCCACGACTACGGAATAGTGTCCTTGTTTGATGGCTTGCCAAAGCTGAAGACGCTGTTTATCTGAATGGCCGCTGTGAAATTCGCCTATTGGTTGTTTCACCGAATATCGAAGATAGGAGACCAGACGTGTTGCCCGGTTGATATTCGGGGCAATCACCAGGATCGTCCGTCCCTGGGCCATTGTTTCTTGTATGACGTCACCCAACAGCGGTTGCGGGTCTTCCAAATCGGTGAGCAGCATCTCACCGAATCGTTGGGCTGCAAGGTGTTGCCGAAAACGGCCCCGCCAAGAGAATAAGCCCGGGTTTTCCTCCGGGGCTTCAGGAACGCCCTGTACAGGCGTGCCGTTCTTTCCGACCCTACTCTTGTTTTTGCCGCCCCTCCCTCCGACCTTCCCGCTACCCTCTCCGTCATTCCCGCGAAAGCGGGAATCCAGGGTTTTCTCTTCCGAGGCTTCGAGAAAATCCTTAGCAAGGGACATTGGTGCGGGGCTGCTTTGGACCGGCAGTTCGGTCCAGTCCTGCCGGGCCTGAATCCACTTGTTTCGCTTGAGCCTTTGTAAGACCGTGGAGGGGTTGTCCAGCAGCGTTTCAATGGTTGATTGCGCCAAGCCTTTGGAGCGCTTGGCGAGCGCGGTGAGGAGGGTGTGCGTGGAGGTGCCGGTCCTGGCCGTTTCCAGGCGTTGCTGCCCTTGCTGAGTGATGGTCCAACGTGTGCTGCTGCGAAAGGGGACATCCGGTGGTTGGACAAGCGCCAGGCAGGTTCCCGCCGGAGCCAGGTAATAATCGGTCATCCATTCCGCTAACGCAACCAGCTTGGGGTCCGGTTCCCAGTGGGCCGAGGTGACACGATACAGTTCGCGAATACGGCCCGGATCAACCAGGGGTTGCTTCGCGTTTACATCAAGAGAGACAATAATACCCGGTTTGACGCGCGACCCGAACGGTGCCAGAACCCATTGCCCTATTTTGGGCTGGGAATTCCACGATTGAGGAATACGGTACGTAAACGCTTGAGAGGTCCTGGGAGGGAAGACGACGTCGGCATAGGATGGCGGCATACGGGCTATTGTGCCAAAGGAATGGTGACCTCACAACGAGAGAAAAGCCGGTTTTTGGGCTTGGTGGGACCCATGGGGACTTGAGATGCAGGTCATAATTGCCAAGAGGACATGGAACGGTGCCTTTTATCTGATGCTCTGGGCTCTCTCCCTGATCGTGGGCATGCCGGCCGTATGGGTGTATGGGCAGGAAGAGGCACCGATTTCTCCCCCGAGCCCTTCGGCTACCCAGTCTTCCCATGAAACGCATTTGCGCGATTTCTCACCTCTCCCGGAAGAACCTGAAGAATTCGACGATCGTGAGGTCAAGGCCTTTTACGACTGGCGCAATGATTTGTTCTTCCGGGAATTCGATATGAACGGGGACGGCGTGGTGAATTACATGACCGCCCGGCGGACCTACAAGGTCTGGCTGGATGAATTCGGCACGCCGGTGGTCGTGACGGTCGGGTCTCCGTTGTTCTATTGGTTGGATGTCAACGGGAACGGGGAATTTGAAACGGGCAAAGGCGAGATGTGGTCGGACCCCGATGAGGACGGCATCACCGGCAATGAACGGACGTATGATACCAGCCACCTGGAAAAAGAGCCTTCGCGTATTCCACAGTGGTCCGCGCCTTCTCCGTAAGACTTTGTCGGTTTTTTGTGATTGGTGGTGCCCCCACCGATTCGCCGGCGGGCTTTGCCCCCGCTTTCGCGGGGGCAGGCTCTTGGCTTACCGACTCTCCCTCAAGAGAGGAGTGATAGCCAAGTACCATCGGTAGACTTACGCATATAGATCTTTTAAGATGGCGTCTTGACGGAAGAAGGAGGAAGGAGCCATGCCAAGTTCCACTGCCGGTATAAAGTCGGTTATTCGAGAGAGTGTCCGGACCACAATCCACAACACTCTGGCCTCGGTGATTCAGGAAGTCACGGAAGAGGAATTACGGACGGCCTTAAAAACGAAAAACTTTCGTGAGCCGCTGATGGAGATGATTCAATCCGAGTTGCAGCTTGCCATCAAAGAATTGGCAAACGCCCCCGGTCCTGATCGTTTCTCTCCGAGGCTTTTCCTCAAAAGGGCTAACACCGCTTTTGCCTATCATGCCGGGTGTCTATGATGAATCGCGTTCAACCGGATAAAAAACGACAATCCAACGAAGCACCGCCGAAACGCATTCAAACGCAGATCCATCGGCGAAAGAAGGCCAATGCGGTCTCTCCTCTGACGAATGAATGGGAAAGTTCACAATCGGAGCCTCCCAAAGACTTGAAACGTCCGCCTCAGGATATGCGAAGGGCGAACACACAGGTTCGCCCCTACTAAATCTCCCTTCCCCTTCTCCCCTCGACCTTGGACCGAGTGTGATGCCGAGATGTCCTGATCCGGAGTGAATTCATGTATGAAGATTTGATTCGATCCCTTGCCAAAGTCGACCGGCCGGGGGATGTCTCTGCGGCTGGCGATCTGCCTATGACGATGCCGGGCCTGGAGGTTGAGGGAGTGGGTACGCTACGTCTGCCGCTGGCAGAGATTCAGGCACGCGCCCTGATAAAGAGATGCCGCCAGGCGCCCTACGGCAAGGGTACGCAAACACTGGTGGATACCGACGTGCGCCGCGTGTGGGAGATGGATCCAGCGCGTTTCGAGTTGATCAACCCGAAGTGGGAGTTGTTGATCGAGTCGCTTCTCCATGAAGTCCAACAGCGACTGGGCCTTGAGGAACGCAAACTGTCCGCACACCTGTACAAGCTACTGGTCTACGAGAAGGGGAGTTTCTTCCTGCCGCACCGTGACGGGGAAAAGCTGGACGGAATGGTGGCGACGTTGATCGTCGCTTTGCCGTCGGTGCATGAAGGCGGGGAGTTGGTTATCCGGCACGAAGGCCGGGCGCATGAGATCATTTTTCCCGGCGCAGCCTCCGGGCTGGAATTGAGTTACGCGGCCTTTTATGCCGACTGCCAGCATGAGGTCAAACCCCTGAGCGGTGGTTATCGCCTGTGCCTGGCCTACAACGTGACGCTCACCAAGTCCTCAGGCAGGCCAGGTCTCAATGCACCGTCGTATGGCACCGTGGGCGCCAAGGTTGCGCAACTTCTCGGAGCGTGGCGTGAGAAGGGAGAAACGGAAAAACTCGCCGTAACCCTGGAGCATCGGTACACGCGGGACGGGCTTACGCTGAACAAACTCAAGGGCGTCGATCGCGCACGGGCAGAGGTGTTGTTTGAGGCGGCGGAGCAGGCCGGCTGCGTTGCGCACCTGGCCCTGGTCACCCTGTGGCAGTATGGCGCCGTCGAATATGGCGAAGACGATTATTTCCATCAGGGTCGGAGGTACTATTACCGGCGTGACGATAATGATGCCGTTGAAGGAGACATCGACAGCGAACATGAGATGAGTGAAATCTTCGAGACCAGTTTGACGGCGAATGACTGGTCAGACCGTCACGGGGACACCTGCCGGTTCGGCAGGATGGAACTGGATGACGGTGAAATCGTCGCCGCAGCCTTTGACACCAATAATCCAAGCGAGGAAGAACTCCAAGGCTATACCGGTAACGAGGGCATAACCCTGGCGCGGTGGTACCACCGGGCCGCGGTTCTGATCTGGCCACGAGAGCACCACTTCTCCGTGTTGTGCCGCGCCGGAACGGAGGCTGCCATCGGCGGTCTGGAAGCGATGGTGAAAGCCCTGAAACGGGCTTCCGGGATGCAGCGGGCAGCACAGCGGATGGACTGTTTGAAATTTGCAGGAGCCATCATTGATAACTGGGTCCTGCCGTGTAGTGGGTGGTTTGACGATAGCAACGGTGAAACGGATCGAAGCGTATTCCTCAAGCTGCTGGGCACGCTGGACGATCCGGACCTGATGCGTCTGTTCCTGTCCGAGGTCGCACCGAACGATGGTGGCATCAAATTCCCCCGCGAGTTCGTAAAATTCTGCAAGCGCCAAGGCTTGGCCGGTTTCGAGGCGGAGTTGGCGCAAGTGATCGGCGCCGTTACGGAAATAACGCTTCTCAGGAACGCGGAACTGCTATCCTTGCTTTGCCGCCAGCCCGACAACGACGTGGACGACCTCGCGCTCTGCACTCGCCTGTGCGAGCGCGCTGCCCTGTCACTGGAGAGATTTGACGATCAGGCTCCGGACGTTCAAGTTGCAGTTCGATTTGATCGACCCGCCACCCTGTCACTGGAGTGGGTTGACAGTCAGGCTCTAGAAGACCAGAGACAAGCCCAAAAGCTTGACCGTACCGCCTTGCTCTGCGCGTTGGTGAGCGCGATGCTGGACGTCGATGCGGAAGGCCCGTTGCGGAAAGTGCTCGAGCATGCCTTGGCCCGTCGCGACAAGTATGAATTGACCAGGACGCACTTGGCCGCAATCTTCAAGCTCGATTCCCGCCTTGGAACGCGGTCGCCGCCCAGCGAGGCGATTGCACGCTGGCTATCAACGTGCCGGCGCGAATTGCAGGAGCGAACCGCACAGGCTCCGCAGCCGCCCACGGACTATCGGCGCGCCGATGCGCTTTCCTGCCATTGTGCTGACTGTCAAGTCCTGAGCCGTTTCCTGGGAAATCCGGTCGAGCGGGAATGCCGCATGCCGTTAAACAAGGAGCGGCGCATGCATCTGCACCGGATCATTGACGGGAATCGTTGCGACCTGACACACGTGACGGAGCGCCGGGGCCGCCCGTACACCTTGGTTTGCAGGAAAACCACCGCTTCATACGAGAGGGCCCGTGCAACGTTCGAAAGGGACAAACACAATCTTTCCCGGCTTACCGGAATCGAACAACGCCTCGGGTAACGGCTCTGGCGTCGTTCTTCCACAGAGGCTCGGTTCTTGTCTCAGTTGCAGTAACTCGTTATGGCACGTTTATTTGGCGCACTTGTCATAATTGTGCAAAATAAATCAAGTAACGAGGGGTATTTTCTGATAATTGCGCCAAATAAATACAGTATATGGCGCAATAATGCGTGCCGTATGTCTCCCTCTCCCCATTGTGGGAGAGGGCTGGGGTGAGGGGGCCTTTCGCAACCCTTTCCTCGTTCCCCGCCTGTATCAGCCAAGTCGACGTCATATATTGGTCTTATTTTTGTCAAGCGCGCGCAAAACCGCTCTGGTGGAATGGGAAGTCGTGGGATTCCCACAAACTTCTGCCAAGTCATTAAGTTTGCATTGCAGTTTGTCGATCGACGCGACCATGGGGCTTTTGAAACGCGATGGTAGGTCTTTTGTTCTCTTGATTCGTTGGAAAATGGGGTGCTACGATCCAGAATTGTGCGAAAAGATTGAAGTTTTTGACCCCGGATGTCGGGGGCAGGTTCCTGCAAGGTTAAATCCCTATGGTCGGTGGCTTGGATCTGTTTCTGGACTATCTCGCGAAATATTCGCCGATCGTCGTGTTTATTATCCTGGCAGCGGGATTTGGCGTCGTGACGCTCCTCCTGAGTTATCTCGTCCAACCGAAGTATCCCGAAGATGAAAAATTGAGTGTGTATGAATGCGGCAGCGAGCCGTTTTCCGATTCCCGGATGCCGTTTCCCGTCCGGTATTACGTCATTGCGATGCTCTTTGTCATTTTCGATATTGAAGTCATTTTTCTCTATCCCTGGGCCGTCACTTTTGACCAACTGGGCGTGATCGGCCTCATTGAAATGATGATTTTCATCGGTCTGTTTGTCGTGGCCTACGTGTATGCGTGGAGAAAGGGCGCGCTGGAGTGGGACTGATCCAAATAGGGAAAAAGCACGAGAAGGACGGCGATATCGGGGTCATCACGCTGTCTCTGGAAAAGGCCGCGAATTGGGCGCGCAAAGGATCGCTCTGGCCGATGACGTTCGGGTTGGCCTGTTGCGCGATCGAAATGATTGCCGCGGTCTCCTCCCGGTATGACGTCGACCGGTACGGGGCTGGCGTGTTTCGTGGTTCTCCACGACAATCCGATCTCATGATCGTGGCGGGCACGGTGTGCCGGCGTATGGCTCCGGTCATTCGCAAAATCTACGACCAGATGCCCGAACCCAAATACGTCATTTCCATGGGATCCTGCGCCACGTCCGGGAACATTTACGATAGTTACAGCGTGGTCCAGGGTGTGGATCGATTCGTGCCGGTCGATATTTACGTGCCCGGATGCCCGCCGACCCCCGAAGCCCTATTCGACGGGATTTTGAAACTTCAGGATCAGATTATGCAGAAGCGGGTCTTTACCAAACAGCCCGAACAGGTCAGGCCCAAGGAGAAGGGGATCGGGTAATGCATCCTCTTGCCGAAGCCATCCAGGCCCGGTTTCCTGACGGATTCCTGAGTGCTCAGGAATGGCGGGGTGACTTGGCCGTGACGGTGAAACGCGAGGCCCTGCACGCGATCGGCCGTTTCCTGAAGGATGATCCGGCCATGGCTTGCGATTACATCGTGCTCGTCAGTTCGGTGGATTGGCCGGATGAAGAGGAACGCTTTGAAGTGGTGTACGAGGTCTATTCCATCCGCCATCGCCATCGGATTCGCGTGAAAACGCGGGTTCCTGAACACGATTGTTACGTGGATTCGTTGACGGATATATGGCCGGGCGCGAATTTCATGGAACGGGAAGTGTTCGACATGATGGGTATCCGGTTTAACAACCACCCGGACATGCGGCGGATTTTGATGCCGGACGACTTCCCCGAAGGCTATCCGTTGCGAAAGGATTTCCCGCTGCAAGGGAAGGGTTGGCGCGATACGTTTGATTTTCTGAATGAGGGTGCGGCTTCCTGAGCCGGCACTGTTCGAGAAGCAACCATGGCGCATTTAGAGGACCAACGCGAAACCATTTATAAAGTCGATCCGGCTCATCCGGAGACCAGGGACCTGCCGATCCTGCGGACCGAGGAATTGCTGTTGAACATGGGGCCGCAGCATCCCGCGACGCATGGCGTGCTGAAAGTGATCCTCGACCTCGAAGGAGAGCGGATCACGAAATCCACGGTGGTCATGGGCTTTCTCCATCGCGGCGTGGAAAAACTCGCTGAATACGGGACGTATCATCAATTCATTCCCCATACTGACCGTCTCGATTACGTCTGCGCGATGTACAACAACTTCGCGTATTGCCGGGCCGTGGAGAAATTGATGAACGTCACCGTACCCGAGCGGGCGGAATATTTGCGCACCATCGTGGCGGAAGTCCAGCGGATTATCGGGCACCTGTTCTGGTTGGGGACGCAGGCGCTCGATATCGGGGCGATGACCGTGTTTTTCTACACGTTCCGTGACCGCGAAATTCTGCTCGACTGGTTCGATGAATTGTGTGGGGCGCGGCTGACGACCAGTTGGTATCGGATCGGCGGCGTGGAACGCGACTTTACCGCTTCACTGGAGACCAAGATTCGGGATTTTCTTGCGTACTTTCCTCCGAAGATCGACGAATACGTGGTGTTCCTGGAAAAAAATCGCATTTGGCTGGCGCGGACCGTGGGCGTCGCGGTCATCTCCGCGGAGGATGCGTTGGGGTATGGGTTAAGCGGGCCGACGTTGCGAGGGTCCGGTGTGGATTACGACTTGCGCAAATACGAATCGTATGGCGCCTATCCCAAGTGCGAGTTCAGCGTGCCGGTCGGCAAGAACGGCGACACGTATGACCGGTATTGGATCCGAATCGAGGAAATGCGTGAGAGCATCAAGATCATTCGCCAGTGCATGGACCAGATGCCGAAGGAAGGCCCGGTGATGGCCGACGTGCCCAGCGTCACCCTGCCCCCCAAGGACCGGGTGTTCACGAATCTCGAATCCATGATCCAGCAGTTCAAACTGTTTTCCCAGGGGTTTGATGCCCCGCCCGGGGAGATTTACTGTGGAACCGAAGCGCATAAAGGCGAGTTGGGGTTTTATATCGTGAGCACGGGCGGTGGGAATCCGTATCGCCTGAAGATCCGCTCCCCGTCCTTTATCCACATGGGGGCGTTCGATTATATGGCCAAGGGTTACATGATCGCCGACGCGGTCACGATTTTTGGGTCGTACGATATCGTGATGGGAGAATGCGACCGCTGACAGACTGTTGAAAAAGCCCGCCAGCGGCGTTCTCGTTGCTCGAAGGCTTCAACGTACTTTTCTCGTACGCCTCAGCCTTCTCACTGCCTGCGGCCTTGCTGGTGAACTTTTTGAACAGTCTGTGGAACTGGGGTAATTGATAAAAATCCTGATGAACTCCTGAATGGAGGGGCGGGAGAGATAGATGGGACTCAAACCGGTTACGACACCCGATACTGAAGCCGCGACGATTTCCCTGAATATCGACGGCGAAACCGTCACCGCGAAAGAAGGGGTTTCGCTGTACGACGTGATTTCCAGCATGGGGAAAATCGTCCCGGCCATGTGTTATCACTACACGTTCGATCCCTTCGGGTCCTGCGGCATGTGCCTGGTCCTGCAGGAAGGGAAGAAGTCGCCGGTGCGATCCTGCACCGCGAAGGCGACCGAAGGGATGGTGATCCGGACGGATGGGGAAGACCTGTTTGCGGCACGGAAAAAGGCCGTTGAAAAACACCTGTCAGTGCATCCCCTGGATTGTCCGGTCTGCGACGCGGACGGGCATTGCGAATTGCAAGACATGGCCTTCGAGCACCAGGTCACCAACCTCGCCAACGCCAAACAGAAAAATATTCCGGAAGACACGCGTAGCCTTGTGCTCGATTTCAACATGAACCGCTGCATCGCCTGCGGGGAGTGTATCAACATCTGCAAGGACGTCCAGCGTATCGACGCTTTGCAGTTCATGAAGAAAGGCGGGTTTACGCAGGTCGTGGCCAAGGGGGATCACGCCTTGGACTGTGAATTTTGCGGTGATTGTCTCGCGGTCTGTCCAGTGGGCGCGATTACGAATAAATTTTCAAAATACGTGTACAAGCCCTGGCAACTCCGAAAAACCACGACCACCTGCAATTACTGCGGGGACGGCTGTCAGATGTACGTGGAAACGAAGGATACGGAAGTCGTGCGGGTGACATCTCCCTTGTCCTGGAAAAACAAATGGGGCGACCGGGGGGATACAGTCAATGGTCACGGAGGGCTCTGTGTGCGAGGGCGCTTCGGCTTCCAGTTCATTGACAGTAAAGAACGACTCAAGGAGCCGCTCGTTCGGAATGAAACGGGTCTGGCCCCAACGCCGTGGATCGAAGCCTTGGCCACGACCGCGGAGCGGCTGACGGATATCAAGAGCCGATATGGGTCCGAAGCCATTGCAGGCTTGATCACGGCACGGTGCACGAATGAAGAACTGTACGTGTTCCAACGATTTATGCGGACCGTGCTCGGGACGAACAATCTCGACAGCAGTGCGCGGTACGGTCATATGAATTTCGTGCGGGCGGTGCATCATGCCCTCGGGATCAACCGGACAATGAACGCCTCGGCCGACCTCACGAAAGCCAAGGCGATCCTGGTGGTGGGAGCCAACGTCACAGAAACGAATCCCGTGGCCAGCCTGCGGGTGAAAGCCGCGATCGGCACCTACAAGGCGTCGGTTATCGTAGTGGATTCCATGCAAACCAATTTGGCCAAGTTGGCGTCGCATCCGGTGATGGTCAAACCGGGGTCGGAGGGCGCGTTCGTCAAAGGATTGGTCAAATCGGCCCTGGAGCAGGATCTCATCGATCCTGACGCGACCGCTCAAGACCCCGAGGCCTTGTCTGCCTTGAAAGCCGCGGCCCAAGCGGTTTCGCTCGACGCCGTCGCCGCTGAAACGGGAATCCCGGTCGAGACGATTCAGGAGGCAGCCAGGATATTTGCGGAGGCCCCGCGTTCCGTCATCCTGTGCGGGGAAGGGGTCGTGCGCCAGCCCGATGGGTATAACCATACATTGTCCCTGGTTGACTTGGCGTGGGTCACGGGGAAATTGAATAAACCCGGGTGCGGGATCAATACGTTCACCGAGGAGGGGAACGAGCAGGGGGCCGTGGATATGGGCGTCGCACCGGAATTTCTTCCTGGCCCGGCGTCCTATGCGCAAGCCGAGGCGCGACAAAAATTTTCCGAAGCATGGAATGCGACGTTGCCGGATGCGCAATCCGGTCAATCCCTTGTAGAAATTTTGGCGGATTGCCGCGCCGGCAAGATCAAGGCCCTCTACGTGGTGGGAGAAAACCCCTTAGCCACGCTTCCGAAATCGTTCGGCGTGGAAGAGGCCTTGAGCCAGTTGGAATTGTTGATCTGTCAGGATCCTTTCCTGACGGAGACGGCGCGCTATGCGCACGTCGCGTTTCCCGCGTGTACGTTTGCGGAAAAGGACGGCACCGTCACAAACCAGGAGGGGATGGTGCAATTCCTGAGGCCGGCGCTGGACCCGCTGGGTGAGAGTGCGCTGGATTGGCATATCATGGTGGGCCTCGCCAACGGCATGGGGCATTCGCTTCCATATGAAAACACGCAGGATATTCAAGCGGAAATTCGGAAGGTGCTTCCCGGCTACTACAATCTCGGCGAACCTCGCCCCGTTGTTGCTGATGCCACGGCGTATCTTCGGAACGGGTATGCGGATTCGGTTCGCGCCCGGTATGCCGATGGCCGCGCACAAGAGTCCGGACGGCCGTACGGATTGAAATTGATTCAACTCATTTATCATTCGGGAAAATTGTCCACGAAGGCGTCCGGGTTGATGGATATTTCGCCGAATACCGGAGCGTTACGGATGTCCCTGGAGGAATGTGAACGGTTGGGTCTCGCCGAAGGCGGTCGCGTTCGCGTGACCTCGGATCAAGGCAGCCTGGAATTGGGCGTGCAAGTCGACGTCAACGTGCTGCCGGGCACCTGTGCGTTCCCTGAACATTTTAATGAGCCTCCGGTCAAGGATCTGGTCCGGGTCGTCGTGGACCCCGTCACGCGGGTACCCTATTTCAAATCCGCTCAGGTGACAATCGAAAAAATTTAGGAGCGTCTCGTGGATACGCAAAAGCAAACGACACGATTGTTGGACGCGGTCTTGTTCCGCGAAATCTGGAAAGCGATGAAGGTCACGTTCAAGCACATGTTCCACCGTCCGATGACCTTCCAGTATCCCCGTGAAAAGCGAACGATTCCCGACGCGCATCGCGGGGCCCTGGGCTTGTTGCGGTACGACAACGGGCAGGAACGGTGCGTCGGATGTGACCTCTGCGAGGCCGCCTGTCCGTCACGGTGCATCAAAGTCATCAGTGAAGAGGACAAGTCCCTGCCCCTGCAACGGTACGCGACCGAGTTTTACATTGATATTACCAAATGCGTGTTTTGCGGATATTGCGTGGAAGCCTGTCCGGTCAATGCGTTGGCCATGACGAAGATGTACGAGTATTCGACTCATGATAAACGGACCCTCCTGTTCAACAAACAGCGACTCTACGAGATCGGTGAGCAACATTTGGAAGACGCAAAAAAATATCTCTATGCCCACAACCAGGAACAGGATGACGAGGAGAGTCGCGCCTACCGCTATCATTTCCCGCAGCCCATAGGGAAAACCGAGGCCTCCGACTCGTAGTCCTTCATGATGATGTACGTATTGTTCGGGTACTTTGCGACCGTGAGTATCCTGTCGGGGATTTTTACGATCGCCCTGAAAAATCCTGTTCATTGCGGCCTGAGCCTGTTGTCGTTGCTCTTGCACGTGGCCGGGCTTTTCGTGTTGCTCAACGCCGAGTTTCTCTTTGCCGTGCAGATCATCGTCTACGCCGGGGCCATCCTCGTGCTCTACCTCTTCGTCCTGATGTTGCTCAGTCTGAAAACCGAAGAACAGTACCTGCATAAGAAATATCCCTTTTTCCTGTTCGCCGGTGTCGCGATCCTCGCGGAATTACTCATTCTGGTGTTTCAAACCCCCTACAGCGGGGCCAAGGGGACGGCGACCCCGGAAGTCGTGTTGCAGACCGGCCCGAGTCACGCCGTGGGCATCACCATGTTCAGCGACTACTTGTTGTTGTTCGAGATCGTGGGAGTCTTTCTTTTGGGAGCCATTATCGGGGCGATCGTCCTGGCCAAAACCCCGACGGGTCCGGTTCCTGAGCCGACGGGCCAACGCGAGTAACTCGTCATGATTCCTCTTTCGGCATACGTGGCGTTGAGTTTCATCCTGTTCATGACGGGGTTGTTGGGCGTACTGATCCGGCGCAACTTCATTATTGTGCTGATGTCGGTCGAGATCATGTTAAACGCGGCGAACATCAACCTCGTCGCGTTCTCCCATTACCTTTCATCGATGGCCGGCCAGATGGCGGCATTGTTCGTGATCGCGATTGCCGCGGGGGAGGCTGCCGTGGGCCTGGCGATCATCATCGTGGTGTTCCGTGGAAAAATTGCGACGAACGTCGACCAGATTAACCTGTTGAAGTGGTAACGTGTCCGATCTTCTTGTCATTCTCATACCCGTTTTCCCGCTGATCGCGGTTCTGGTGAACGGCTTGCTCGGCCATCGGTACACCACCGACCTGGCCGGCCGCATTGCCGTGGGCTCCATCGGCCTCTCTTTTCTGTGTGCCGTCGCGGTGGTGGCCGGCGTACTCTCCGATCCCGTGCCCCGTGAGGTCATTGCCTATTCGTGGATTTTCGGCGGAGACCTGCACGTCAATTTCGGATTTTTGATCGATCCGCTGACCGCCGTGATGTTGATGGTGGTAACGGGAGTCGGCTTTCTGATTCACGTCTATTCCGTCGGGTACATGCACGGAGAAGACGGCTTTACCCGCTTCTTCGTGTACATGAACCTGTTCATGGTCTCCATGTTGTTGCTGGTCATGGGGAACAATTTCCTGGTGCTTTTCATTGGATGGGAAGGGGTCGGCCTCTGCTCCTACCTCCTGATCGGGTACTACTTCAATAAGGTCTCCGCTGCCAAGGCTGCCACCAAGGCGTTTGTGGTCAACCGGATCGGCGACGCCGGGTTTTTGCTGGCGATCTTTCTGGTCTTCGTCAATTTCAAGACCTTGGACTACCTGAAGGTCTTCGAAAACGCGAACCAGCTCTCCGTTGAAATGGCCACGGCCATTACGCTGTGCCTGTTGGTGGGCGCGATCGGGAAGTCCGCCCAAATTCCCCTGTATACGTGGCTGCCCGATGCCATGGAAGGCCCGACCCCGGTGAGCGCGTTGATCCACGCCGCGACGATGGTCACGGCCGGGGTGTACATGGTGGTGCGCACTCACGTGTTGTTCGACGTGGCTCCTGTGTCCATGGCCACGGTAGGGATCATCGGCGGCCTGACCGCGTTATTTGCCGCCACGATCGGGCTGGTGCAAAACGACATCAAGCGCGTGCTGGCGTATTCGACCGTCAGCCAGTTGGGCTATATGTTTCTGGCCTGCGGGGTCGGGGCGTACATCGCAGCTATTTTCCATCTCGTGACCCACGCGTTTTTCAAAGCCCTCTTGTTCCTTTCCGCCGGCGCGGTGATCCATTCGCTCGAAGGAGAACAGGACATCCGAAAGATGGGCGGGCTTTCCAAAAAAATTCCCATCACGCACGCCGTGTTTCTCATCGGCACCCTGGCCATTGCCGGCATCCCGCCTTTGGCGGGGTTCTGGAGCAAAGATGAAATTATGGCCCATGCCTTTGTCCATCACCATTACGTGTTGTATGCCTTTGCCGCGGTTGGCGCATTTCTGACTTCCTTTTACATGTTTCGTCTCACCTATGTGACGTTTTACGGGCAGTCCCGGGTGGACCCGAAGGTGGAACATCATATTCATGAGTCGCCACCGGTCATGACCGTGCCGCTCATGATTCTGGCTGGGCTCTCTGTGCTGGGCGGGTTTCTGGGCGTGCCGCCGGAACATGGCTGGTTCCATGGATTTTTGGAATCCGTGGCCACTCCCGTGGGCGCGGTGACGCATGAAGTCGGCATGGGGACCCTCATTGGATTGATGGCAGTGGCCATCGGTATCGCGTTGGGTGGTTGGGGGGTGGCGCATTATCTGTATGCGATCAAGCCAGGGACCGCGGATGCATGGTCGGAACGGTTCGCCGGGGCCTATCGGACGCTGTTGAACAAATACTACGTGGATGAACTGTATGACACTCTCTTCGTCGAGCCTTGCAAACGGCTTGGCCAGCTATGGGATTGGATCGATCAACACGTGATCGATCGCTTCATCAGGGGGATCGGGCACGGAGCCGACGTGAGCGCGGCCGGAGTGACCTGGACCGAAAAACACGTGATTTACGGGGGACTCAACGTGATCGGGTACGCCAACCACCTGGCGGCTTGGTCCTGGCGGAAATTACAAACCGGGTTGGTCAATCATTATGCCGCTGTGATCGTCATCGGCCTGTTTCTGCTCACGCATTTTCTTCTCGTGTGGTTGACCGGGAGTTCTCTCTTGTAGGGTTAAGTGATGCTTGAAGAACTGGAATTCGGATTCCCGATTTTGTCGATCCTGCTCTTTCTCCCGCTTCTTGGGGCGATCGGGTTGTGGACATTACGGGATACCGACCTGATCAAGAAGACGGCGTTGGGCGTCGCGCTTTTCGAATTGGCGCTGGCAGTGCTCTTATTGCTCCGGTTCATACCTGAATCCGCGGCCATGCAATTCAGCGAGCGGTTGAATTGGATTCCGGCTCTTGGCATTTCCTATCACCTCGCCGTGGACGGTATCAGCATCCTGTTTGTCGGCCTTTCGGCCTTCATCACGGTCCTGATCATTCTTTATTCATGGGATACCGTGCAGGACAGGGCCAAAGCGTACTTCATGAGCATCCTGGCTTTGGAAACGACGATCATGGGGATTTTTGTGTCCATCGACCTGATCCTCTTCTTCGTGTTCTGGGAACTCATGCTCGTCCCCAGCTATTTCCTGATCAAACTCTGGGGCGTGGGTGAAGAAAAGCACTACGCCGCGCTTAAGTACGTGTTGTACACCCTGTTGGGCAGCGTGTTCATGCTGGTCGGTTTCGCCCTGCTGAGTTTGAATTACCACGATGTCACGAATATGTATAGTTTCGATTTGCTGGACTTGTTGAAGGTGCCGGTTCCGGTCTCGGATCAACTCTTGATCTTCTGGTTCATCTTTATGGGATTGGCCTTCAAGGCTCCGGTCTTTCCGTTCCACACGTGGTTGCCGGACGCGCTGGTACAAGGGCCGATCGGGATGTCCGTGGTGTTGGCGGGCGTCAAGTTGGGAACGTATGGGTTCCTGCGATTCAGTTTCCCGTTGCTGCCGGAAGCCTCGACCAATGCCACCGTAGTGGTGATCGTCATGAGTTTGGCGCTGGCCGCCATCGTCTGGGGAGCCATTATCGCCATCATGCAGCCGGACTTCAGACGCCTGCTTGTCTTTAGCAGCATCAGCCACTTGGGGTTCGTCGTGTTGGGCCTGTTTGCCCTGAATTTCCAGGGTCTGCAGGGCAGTCTGCTGCAAATGATCAATTTGGGATTTACCACTGCCGGGCTCTTTTTCCTGGCCGGGTTTCTCTATGACCGGCTCGGCAATACGCTCCTCGACAATTGCGGAGGTATCGCGTCGAAGATGCCCCTTCTTGCCACCTTTTTCCTGATCATCGGAATGGCCTCGATCGGATTGCCCGGAACGAATGGATTCATCGGGGAATTTCTGATCCTGCTCGGCGCCTTTCAAGCGCATTGGGTGTATGGAGCCGTGGCCGTCTCGGGCGTGATTTTCGCCGCGGCCTATTTCCTGTGGTATTACGAGCGGGCGATTTTCGGCCCTATCGGCGAGCACGTCCCGCAAGCACTCAAGGACCTGACGCAACGCGAAACGATCATCGCCGTGTCCCTGTGTGTGATGATTTTCTGGATCGGGCTCTATCCCTCACCGTTTTTGCGAATGGTCAACGGTTCGGTGCAGGCTGTGATGGACCGGTTGGACCACGGGTCGATTGCGAGTATTGAACAGGACCGGATGCTGTTGTCACATGCCGTGGCGCTTGAACCTGAAGGGCAGGACCGAGCGATGGCAATCCGCAATCCACAATCCGCAATCCGAGCACCCTTGAACCCGGAGGGCAGGACTGAGTAATGGGACAGTTGGCCTTACTGGCAACGTTGTTTGCCCCGTTCCTGGGGTCGGTCGTGTTGCTGTTTATTCCCAATCGTGAGCCGCTTCTGGTGCGCGCCGTGGCCGCGATCTCCGCCGGGACAGCACTGCTCGCTTCTCTGTACGTCTTCATGGCCTACGATCCTGATCAGGGCGGCTTTCAATTCATCACCAAGTGGGCGTGGTCCGAGGAACTGGGCATCGGGTTTCACATCGGGGTTGATGGAATCGGGGCCCCGTTGGTCTTTGCCTCGGCCATTCTGCTGTTCGCGGGCATCTTCATTTCGTGGCATATCAAGGACCGCACCAAGGAATTTTATATCTTCCTGCTGATCCTGGCGGCGGCGACCATCGGGGTCTTCATGTCGCTGGACCTGTTCTTCCTCTACTTCTTCTATGAAATGTCGGTCTTGCCCATGTACGTGCTGCTGGGCGTGTGGGGGAGTCATACCAAGGGCTATTTGAGCATGACCGATGAGGAAGGCCGGAAGCTTCGGGATTCGGTCGGGTTCATCCTGAACTTCGGGTCGAACAGCAAGGAATACGCCGCGATGAAACTCACGCTGTTCCTCTCGGCGGGAGCGGTATTCGCCTTGATGGGCATCCTGCTGATTTACCATTTCTCGCCGGTCCACACGTTCGACATCCTGGTGCTTCGGGAAGTGGCCCATTTCGACGGAACGCTGGCGACGATTATCTGGGTGCTCGTCTTCTTCGGCTTTGCCTCCATTGCACCCATTTGGCCGTTGCATTCATGGTCTCCCGTCGGGCACGCCGCGGCCCCGGCTGCGACCAGCATGCTGCACGCCGGCGTACTCATGAAACTCGGGCATTTCTCCATCATTCGCGTGGCCTATGAAATCCTTCCCGACGCCACACGTGAACTCATGCCCATTGCCGCGGTGTTGTGTGTGTTCAGCATCATTTACGGCGGGTTTGTCGCATATTTCGCCAAGGACACGAAGTACGTCATCGGTTATTCCAGTTCCAGTCACATGGGCTACGTGTTCCTGGGCATGGCCGCGCTGGATTACATCAGCCTGACCGGCGCCGTGATCTACATGTTCGCGCACGCCCTGGCTACGGGCATGCTCTTTGCCATGGCAGGCTGGGTGTATGACCAGACCCATACCCGGGACATTCCATCCCTGGGCGGGCTGGTCAAGAACATGCCGTTCCTGGCCGGGGCCTTTATTATTGCCTGTATGGCATCGGTCGGCATGCCTGGTACCGTGAACTTCATTGCCGAAATCATGATTATCGTGGGCTCGTGGGAGAAATATCCGTTCCAGGTGGTGGTGGCCGTGTTGGGGATCGTGTTGACGATGGCCTATCTGTTCAAAATGATGCGCGGCCTGTTTTACGGACACATGTCTCCTGAATACGCGCATGCCCGTGATACGTCGCAATGGGTGGATCGCCTCCCCCTGCTCCTGATGATCGGCTGCAGTATCTTCTTCGGGATTTTTCCCATGCACTTCTATAACGTCGTGCGCTCCACGGTTGTGCCGATGTTGGATCGAATCAATCAAGTCGCTCCACTGGTCACCCAGAACGCTACGGGATTATTTCCGTAAACTACGAACGCTTGAAGGAATGAAGGTGGATATTATTGTGATTCGTCAGCTTACCTCCCATGCTGATCATTCTAAAGTCCCCCTCCTTTGTAAGGAGGGGCGGAGGGGAGGTAGATTCCAGACGTCCAAGAGGAGACAAACTGCTCGGACTCTACCCCACCTATCCTCCCCTTACAAAGGGGAGGGATTATGATGCTCATTTTGTTCGTGAGGTCATCTTCGATCACGAAATGGCCGCACAATATGCAGAAGTCTTAAACGAAGATGACGTTCGACCTTACCCTATCGGGCTCAGACCTCCTTCTGCTGGCACCCGAGATTTTCCTCACCATCTGGTTGTGCGTGGTGTTGGCCGTCGACTTTACCTTTAAACAGATTGACCACGAGAACCTGGCCTACCTGAGCGTGGGCGGCGTCATTGCCACGCTGATCAACCTGATCTGGTTCGATTACACCGGAGTCCAGGGTGCCTTGTTCAAAGACATGTTTGTCCTGGATGGTGTGGCGATTTTCTTCAAGATTCTGGTGTTGATCTCCACGGCGCTGGTCCTGCTGGCCTCCATCGACTACGTGAAATCGTTCAAGTTTTTCAAGGGCGAATATTATTTTCTGGTCATGATGTCGGCCCTGGGCATGATGTTCATGGCCTCGGCTCAGGACCTGCTCTCCGTCTTCGTCACGTTGGAATTTTCCACCTTCGGGTTTTACGTCCTGGTGGCCTATCTGCGGGAAGACCAGAAATCCAGCGAAGCGGGACTGAAGTTTTTCATCCTGGGCGTGTTCGCCGCGGGCTTGCTCGCGTATGGCATCAGTCTCGTCTATGGCGAAACAGGAACGCTGGTGTTTTCCGAAATGGCATCGGCACCCGGCAGCATTGGGCTGGCCATCGGCTTCATCATGATCTTCGCCGCTTTAGGCTTCAAAATCGGGGCCGTTCCCTTTCACTCCTGGATTCCCGATACGTATCAGGGAGCCCCCACGCCCGTCACCGCCTTTCTCTCGATCGCGCCGAAAGGTGCGGCGTTAGCCATTCTCATCCGCATGTTCTACGTCGCGCTGGCGACGTTCAAGCCCACGTGGGTGCTCCTGTTCGTCGTGGCGTCGATCCTGTCCATGACCTACGGCAACATCGTGGCCATCGCCCAGAAAAACATCAAACGGTTGTTGGCGTATTCCGGCATCGCGCAGATCGGCAACGTCATGATCGGTCTGGCGGCCGGGACCAAACGGGGCAGTGACGCCATCCTCTTTTATTTGCTGACGTACCTGTTTGCCAACCTGGGTGCCTTTGCCGTGGTTATCGGCGTCAGCAACCTGATCAAGAGCGATGAAATTGAAGATTACAACGGGTTGAATCGTCGGTCACCGTTCCTTGCGGCCGCCATGCTGCTCTTTCTGCTGTCGCTCGCCGGCGTGCCGCCACTCGCGGGTTTCATTGGCAAACTCTATATCTTCGTCGCGGCCATCGAACAGGAACTTTACACGCTGTTGATCGTCGGGCTCATTAATATCGTCATCTCCATGTATTACTACCTGGTCGTAGTCAAAAAGATGTACATCAACGAACCCCACGACCCCACGCCGCTCTCGGTATCAACTCCCCTGAAGACCGTCATCTTCGTCGGCATCGCCGGCACACTCCTGCTCGGCATTTACCCCAAACCCTTCATCGACTGGGCCGTCGACGCCACCCTCATGTTCTCCAATATAACTGCGCCCACGGCGTCAGATCCCGCAATCTTGACGTCCTTGGCAGGCGGATAACGGTAGAGAAACGTCACTGGTTTAGACCAGATTGATAGACTGAATGTATCGTTGCCCCGTACGACGTACTAAAGAATTTGATGGTCCCCAAATCTACAAGTACAATAAAGTGTCCATTAACAGTAAGCTGTACAGATCATGGCTTCGAACCTCGGAAGATATAAAGACGATCTCAATCGACTCGTTCACCTTGGTGAAACGCTTTGGTCGGCCCTGCAAGCAACCACTCTCGACGATCTCAACGATGTAGAGTTGCAGTTGCTTGGTTTTGACAAAAGGACGGAATTGAAGAGTATTACAGGCGAGATGATCTTCATGGCCAAATATCAGGGTTGGTACACAGAGGCGAGCGCTGTTGTGCGCCAACTTATCCCAGACCGTATTCACGAATTCGAGCAATTGTACAAAGGAGATGGGCGTCGTAAAGAAATTGACGCTTTGACTTTCACCATCCAAGATTGGCTTAACGGCGCACGAGCTACAAAAAATTCCTCAACAGGCAAAAAACGTTTCGACGATGTCGCCAGTGTCTTTATGCGTTTGTGCAATCAAACTCAGATACTTGGATCTGCCCGAGGTCGATTCGAAAGCACCTTGTTTGATATTCGGCAAATGGTACAAGCGGACCTTTTTGATTCGGAACTTGATTCAGCAAGTGAACTGCTAGAGCGTGGCTTTCTTCGCGGTGCCGGAGCGATTGCTGGAGTGGTCCTTGAAAAACACTTGGCGCAAGTAGCTTCAAATCACGACGTCAAGACGCGCAAGAAGGATCCAACAATTAGCGATTTCAACGATCTTCTTAAAAATGGGAATGTGTTGGATGTTCCCATGTGGCGGCAGGTCCAACGGCTTAGCGACATCCGCAACCTGTGCGATCACAACAAGGACCGCGAACCGACCAAGGATGAAGTTAAGGAACTCATAAAGGGGGTTGAGAAAATATCCAAGACTCTGTTTTGAAAAGCATGCTGACAAAATGAAGCAGAACTAACGAAGGTGCTGTCAACGTTAATGAATAAAAAGAAGAGCTAATAATGGGTCAATCAAGATGCTTCTATCATCTAGTCTGTTACCCAAGACGTTAGGCTCAATAAGGAATATCCTAGCAAGTGGCTGCGATAGACATCCTCCTCCAGGGATTGAATAAAGACGATGACCACGAAACGGCCGTCAATAAATTGCTTTCATTTCCTACAATGGAGAATTATCTATTTAGTCTTGCTTTTGCTCGGAGTAATGGGGTGGAAAGAATTAGAAGGAACTTGGGAAAGGTATCCGACAAAACACGGGTGTTTATAGGAATAAGAAATGGGGTTACTTCCGTACAAAGTATCTTTTCATTCTTGAAAATCGGCATTGCGCCGTATGTTGTAGATACCGCCTCCAATAGCAAAATATTTCACCAGAAAATTTATGCAGCGTATAGCAATGCAATCGCTCATGTAATCATAGGGAGTGCCAATCTGACGAATGGTGGGCTAAACCAAAACATAGAGGCCAGTTCGTATATTAGGTTGGATAGAGAGCAGCAAGCGGATGAGAAATATTTCCAGAAACTTGTAAACACAATTCAAGATTTGCCGGTCACTTATCCAGACCACGTATTCCAAGTTAAGACCGCACGACGAGCCGTTGAGCTATTAAAAGAAGGTCGATTAGAAGATGAGCGGTTGACTCGTCTGCCCTCCACGAATAAAAAGCATGGCAATAGAGAAAGAGACAATCTTATCCCCATTCCAACACACGGAAGAAAAATTCGATCGCCTAGAAAAGGAATCAAAAAACGCCTGGTTAAGAAAACCGTAAACACTACGGCATTATTAGTATGGGAAAGCAAGCCATTAACTGAAAGGAGTTTGAATATTCCTCAAGAGGCAAACACCCATATCACAGGTGATGTGAATTTAGGGAAAGGCTTGATGGAAGAGGATATAGATTTTCAACATTATTTTAGAGATGTAGTATTTTCAGAATTGACTTGGCACTCCAAGCCAAGTTCAAGAAGCCCACATCTTGAGCGCGCCACCATAAATGCTGAATTAATAATCAAAAACATATCGTACGGCGTCTACGACCTAGAAGTAAATCACGACCCAAGAAGAAATACGAGAAGCTATAAACAACGAAATGTCACGACAAAAATAAAGTGGGGTAATGCAATAACTGTCATTCGTAAGCGAGATCTTTTGGGCAGGACGTTAAAGCTTTATAAGAAAAATTCTACGGACTTTGCAATAATTATTGACTAGATCGGCTGGTTGAGCGTTGACGCCTTTTTCGCAGTTTATCCCATGAGTCATGGATACATGTCATCTCATTAGATGACAGCCCTAGCTCTCCTAATATTTTGTTATCTTGACAGATCAGAACGTCTTTTGTCTGGACATTCCTGATCATGGCGTCAAGGCTTTTTATCGCGATTTGTATTTTGTTCGGGAGAGGCACGTACAAACATTCAATTTCCGATGGCACAAGCTCTAAGACTCCACCGCCATAATGCCGCCCCTCAAGTTCTGAACTTAAAGCGGTCAAGGAATTAATGAAACAATAGACAAATTTTTTCGCAGGAACCTTATATGATGTGATGCGGTATGCTGTATCTGTCGTGTAGGCTTCTACATCGTTATAAATCAGTCGAGGCATATCATGGGCACGCTTGAGCATGCCGATGGAAGTAGCATACACGGACGGAACCTTAAACCACGGTTTTCTGATTCGACACTTATATCGGGTATGTAAATTTTCCCTTTCCCCGAAACGTATATATTCAAGAACATTCTCAGGAAGTTCAGCAGTATCCTCCACATCAAACCAGAGGAAATTAGAAGGGAGTCCCAATCTGGCGTTTTCTTGGTGTTGTTTGTCATCATAAAGAATGCCGGGGCAATGCTCACTTCTTCCAAACATAGGATGTGACCATTCTGCTAAACCGTGTTTCTTCACCGTATCATCATCAACCAAAAAGAATTTGTTCGCGCCAGTTACTAGGCCAACGTCGACATTGGCTATATCTGAAAAACGATGCACAGATGGGGTAGAAGCTATGCCGTCAAGGACCTCAAGCTCCTTCCTGGTTAACAGTGCCCTTGTCCATTTTCCTTCAACGGTTTTGCCATTTACGAAATTTGTTTTTTCGAAATAGTCGCTTGGACTTGTATCCAAAAATGCATTTCCGGTTGTTTGGATGATTCCGAGGCCGACAGTGTGTTCTTTGACGTCGTGCTTCTTTTCGGCAAGGAACAAGATGGCTCCTTGCAGAGTGCCCTCAAACCAGATTTCCTCTGGATCAATGATAGTAATCCGTTTGCAATGTTGGCCTAGAAAGTAGCGGAGGGCTTGCGCATGGAGAACATGGAGGATTTCGGCAGGAAGTACCATTGCCATTCTGCCTCCCGGACGAAGCAAAGACAAAGAGGCTATGACAAATGGGACCCAGGCATTAGTATGTTTTGTAAATGGCAAGTGATGCCGTTTAAAAATTCTTTCAGAAAAGTCCTGTTCTTGTTCTGTTAGATACTGATAACGAATAAATGGCGGATTTCCTACTACCGCATCAAAACGATCGTGATTTTGGTCTTCGTCCAAATACCATTCAAGAAAATCGGCACACAGAATATTTGCTGATAATTTATTGAGACCACGAATTCTTTCAGATGCTTGCAGGGCTTCCTGGTGTTCAAGCTCAATTGCTGTTATTGACGTGCCATCAGAAATCAAAGGGGATAAAGCTTCAAGAAAAATACCATTACCGCAGCTTGGCTCAAGAATGCTCTTGGGATGTGTTTCAGCCACCCATTTAGAAAGATAATTGGCTAAATCAAGGGAAGTGTAATAACCACCCCGTAATTTTTGAGCAGATTCATTTTCCTTGAAGTTCATTTATCCTGATCGGCCTTATTGTCTTCGGGATTATCGAAAAGAGATGGCTGTTTCTCTCCATAAACAAGCTCTTCGGCCTCTCTAATGAACCACTCCTTCATCGTTTGCTGACTGGTTTCTAATGTGGCATAGAGTCGACGTTTCAACTCTGGGTCTATCTCTAATACCACTCTGCCTGATTTCCCACGTGCCATTTAGTACCCACCCTATAATCGACTTAAATATTATATTACATATATAATATAACACAAGTAATATAACACAATTTTTTGATTTTCCTGATATGATGCAAAAAAGCCAGTTATTTTGAAAAAACAGCAACGACCGGCTGCTTAGGGAATTGTTTTTTGCAGGTTCCACCGTGAGCTATTTTACTCATTGGTTGCCTCAGGGATTGAAACACAGAGTGAGACTGTGTGATGCGGTTGTTTTCAGATAGAGAAAATTACTCTGGAAGCTCGTTAGGGGCAGAGTGCATTGTGCGATTTGATCCCCAAAAGGATGCCGCACAACTTCTGGCAGATGGCCCTGCGTTATTTATGCTGTTGGTAGAGGGCTATTATGAATCTATTAGAAATACTAAAGAGTGAATGCCTGTCAATACTATTTGGCGGTTTCGCAGGTATTATTACATCATGGTTGACTCAGCGCGTGCTAAACAAGCGAGGTGTTGACCTTCTCCCCATAAAACGGTCCACTACCGAGGGTGAGTTTCTCATACAACAACGAAGGGGGACTACTCATGTGTGCAAGCCAGATATGGTGAACGACCGTCATAACATAAACGCCATTGTCCTCGTTCAATCATCGCTTACCATTACTCGGCTACATAACCTCATTATTTGAATCAATTTTGCTGTCTCTCTGGCAACTGCCGACTCTTGCGTCGAGAATCCCAACAGTCGAATAGGTGGGCTGTTCAATTCCCTTTGTAGCATTAGTCTTCCAAGGAGTTGTGCGGCTCGTTGATTGTCATTGAATTGTGCTCTTAAGCATCGACGCAGCCCTGCGGCCAACAAATCTGCGATTTGAATCCCATGATCCTGCTTTGAGTCGACAAACTTTAGGTCCTCTCGCATCAGTTGTCCGATGTTGATTGCATCAGCGCCGATATCGATGCCATACACAGTCTTGAGATATGTGGGGACCTTACCCTCTGGATATTCAAAACGCCTGAACGCGCTATAGTCGGCATCCTCCAGTATTATCCTAGGGTTCTTCAGAGAAAAACTCTGTAACCACATCGGCGTTAGCATTTCAAAAGCCTCTTCATACTCGGTTTTCGTTGAATTCTTCTGATCTATCCTCCAGCAAAATTTCCCAAGTTCCTCTGGGAATCGTTGTACGAAATAGTAGATTCCGTCACGTATAACCGCATCAATCAAGACCACCTGACACTTCAATTGAATGTATAGTTGCGGTGAGAGTTTTTGAACGCGTTCGGACAGGTTTCTCACTGCCTGTCGACCAGTTTCATGCCGCATTAGATCTACATGCCGGACGATTTCTTGAGCCTCTATTTCCCGGTGTTCCTCAATCTGGGCAATCCCATACAGTCCTGCATCCGTTGCTACCGCAAACAGAATGCCATGGAGTTGACTGAGGTGGGCGAGAAAGTTGAAATAATCACTTTCTTTGACTTCTCTCAGCTTAATTTCACCTCGTTGGCCAGCACCCGCAGCCATTTGCAGGGCCACCACTGCTCTTTGCATTCGGCTCCAGTCGCGTTCCGGCATCATGTAGGCGACGATAGTGTTCCATGAGTCCTGTTTAGGCGCGCTTGCAAATGATCCTGATTCATCGAGAAAAATGTACATAAAAACACTTGGCTGAAGTTAATGGGCACCTATCACCAAGTCGAACTAGAATGAGTGTGGCGCTCGGCACGACTGGCAATGCTTACTTCAATCAATTCGGCCGTGGCCTATGGCCCGAGATCGCTTTGAGCTACAGATAAGGTGGCCTGCCTTGATTCATAGTGAATAACGATACAGTCAATTATGGAGTAAGCAAACCCAAATCATCATAAATCAAAGACCAAGCTTCTTACGTATGCAGCAACTTACGTATTAAAACTCTCATACACGCCAGCCAGAACAGTTATTCTTATTTTTCGTTTTGAAAACGGAAATGCCTAGGCAGATGAGCATTTTTTTACGACAATAAAGGACAGATTACTGTTTTTCTTTGGCGATAATATCGTTCCTTATATTCAGTGAAAACCGGCAGAAGGATTATTATTCCGCGCACGCCTTATCGTATTGATATTTCAAGGCTACGTCCGAGTGCGGAGGCAAATTTTTCCA
>JAPPLK010000046.1 GCA_028819435.1 Nitrospira sp. | reverse complement strand
GAGGAAAAGAATACGGTCACCCCTGTTCAATCTGAGCATTCTGTCAACGAATGAGCGAACATCTACAATTCCCTTCGACTTCGCTATCGCTACGCTTCCTTCGACTTCACTTCGTTACGCTCAGGACGAACGGGGGGCGTCGGTTCTGAGCGTAGGGTCGACAGGCCGGTCGCCCCTACCAGAGAAACCCTCTACCCCCTCACCCCAGCCCTCTCCCTCCAGGGGCGAGGGGGCTCTTTCTTTCCCCTCCTTTGTAAGGAGGGGCGAGGGGAGGTAGAGGGTTTACGAATTTCTGAACATTTACAATTGCGACGGATTTAGTGTAATACAAATGGGCTGCCGTTCGCTACATGATCATCTATGCCGACCATAAAGATTTTCCCCCTGCCGCGTTATTGCCCCTGTTTGAGCAGGCGCCCTGGGCCCGCGGGCGAACCGTGGCCGAGACGACCGAGATGCTCCGGCAGACCGACCTGTTCATCACGGCGTGGGACGACAACCGGGTCATCGGGTGTGGCCGGGTCCTGACCGATTACGTGTATCGCGCCTCCATCTGGGACGTCATCGTGGATGCGGCGTATCAGGGCCAGGACGTGGGCACGGAAATCATGCATCGAATCTTGAACCATCCGGCCCTTCAACGCGTCGAGCTGTTCTGGCTCTGTACGCGCGACAAACGTGCATTCTATGAAAATCTCGGCTTCAGTGCCAAGGAACAGACCGGCATGGTGTGGGACCGCCGGGCGCAGTCCTCCTGAGTTCCCTTCGACTTCGCGTTACCTCTTTCCCTCCCCTTTGTAAGGGGAGGCCGAGCTAGGCATGCCCCCGCGAAAGCGGGGGTGGGGTAGAGGAGAACGCCCCTCTCTCCCACGTGTTATTCCACTTTCAAATTCCTGCGCACCCAGTGACGCGAAAACCAAGGGTACAGCGATGGAATCACCAGCAGGGTCAGCAGCGTGCTGGACACCAATCCACCGATGACCACCGTCGCCATGGGGCGCTGAATTTCCGAGCCGACGCCGGTTGCGAGCAACAAGGGAATCAACCCCAGCGCGGTGGTGATCGCGGTCATGAGTACGGGTCTGAGGCGAGAGTGGGCCCCTTCTTCAATGGCTTGCCCGAGCATCCTGTTTTCGGTGAAACGCCGGTTGATGGACGTCACCATCACGACCCCGTTCAGCACCGCCACACCAAACAGCGCGATAAAACCTATTGAACTGGGCACTGATAAATATTGCCCGGACAGCCAGAGCGCGATAATGCCGCCGATTAACGCCAGGGGGATGTTGATCATGATCAGCGCGGCCTGCCCCAGCGAACCGAAGGCGAAGTACAGCAACAGCAGGATCAGCGCGAGGGACGTGGGCACCACAATCATGAGTCGTGCCTGTGCCCGTTCCTGGTTTGTATATTGCCCGCCGAAGACCACGTTATAGCCGGGAGGCAGGTCGATTTCTCGACTGATCCGTGCTTTCAATTCGTCAACCAGGCTGCCCATGTCGCGGTCTTCTACGTTGGATTGGATCACGACTCGGCGCTGGACGTCGTCGCGGCGAATTTGCGGAGGCCCGGCTTCGATTTCGACGCTTGCCACTTCGCCTAAACGTACCCACGACCCGTTGGACGATTCGATCAACAGGTCACGAATGGCGCTGGCGCTCCGTCGGACAGATTCTTCCAGCCGCACGAAGATATCGTAACGCTCGTTGCCCTTGATGACCTGCCCGGCGGATACCCCGCCGATGCCGTCCGACACCAGCGAGACGATTTCCTCCACCGCCATCCCGTAACGTGCCAGTGCCTCGCGGTCGGGGCGGACCACGAGCTGGGCTTCACCGGCGATTTTCTCCATGGATACGCCTCGCGTGCCCTTGATGTCATGGACCAGCGCCTCGATCTCCCTGCCTTTTCTCGCCAGCACGTCCAGGTCGGGGCCGAATAATTTGACGGCGAGTTGGGCTTTCACCCCGGAGAGCAATTCATCGACCCGGGTGGCGATGGGTTGGGAAAAGGAGAACAACAACCCCGGATGCACGGACAGTTTTTCTTCCATGAGGGTTTGCAGTTCGTGGCGGTTGCGGGCGGACGTCCATTCCGCTGCCGGCTTCAGTCCCACGTAGGTTTCGATATTGGAAACCGGTTCGGGGTCGCCGCCGACCTCGGCGCGGCCAATGAGACTCAGGGCGTAGGTGACTTCCGGAAACTCCATCAGGATCGCTTCGAGTTTGGGGGCGAGCGCCACGGACGTCTTCAGGCTCGATGAGGGCGCCAGCGTGGTGCGGACGTTCAACGTCCCTTCTTCCAGTTCCGGCACAAACTCGGTGCCCAGTTGCGTCATGATCGCCATGGCCAGGACGAACAGGACCGCCGCGGACCCGACGACGAGCGCGCGTCGCTTCAAGGCCCCGCGCAGCACGCGACGATACACCCACGCGATCGGTTGCAGGACCGGGCTTTCCCCATGCCGCGGCGCTTGCTTGAAGGAATAGCTCGCCAGCGCCGGGATCACCACCAACGCGACCAGCAACGAAGCCAGCATCGCTGCGACGATGGAAACGGCCATCGGCTGGAACAGTTTGCTCTCGACCCCTTCCAGGGTAAACAGGGGAGAAAAGACCACGGCAATAATCATCACGGCAAAAAAGACCGGGCTGGTCACTTCGTGGGTGGCCGCTTGAATCAGCAAGTTCATGCGTCGCTGCCTGCTTTGCACGACGCCCAGGTAGGCCTCGGCAGGGACAGCCTCGGGTTTGGTCAGGTGGGAAAAAATGTTTTCCATGACGACCACCGTGCCGTCCACCATCATGCCGATGGCGATCGCCAGGCCGCCCAACGACATCAGGTTGGCCGAAATCCCCCAATAGGCCATGACGGTGAGGGCCAAGCCGATTGACAGTGGGATGGAGAGCAGCACCAACACCGTGGCACGCAGGTTCATCAGGAAAATCGCCAGCACGATGATGAGGAGGACGAACGCTTGCAACAGCGCGTTGGTCACGGTGGCGACGGCTTTGTTGATCAGGTCGGCCTGGTCATAGTAGGGATAGAGCGTCACGCCGTCGGGCAGGGCCTGCGCGATCAGCGGCAGCCGGTCGTAGACGCCTTCGATGGTGGCATTGGTATTGGCTCCCATGCGTTTGAACACGATGCCTGCCAGGACCTCGCCGCGCGGTTGCGGCCGGCCCTGGGCGTCGCGGGTGGTCATGGTGACGGCGCCCTGGCGAATTTCACCACCCAGTCTCAGTTGCGCGAGATCCTTCACCTTGACCACGACGCCGTCGACTTCCTTGACCGGAACGTTGCCGATGTCCGTGAGCCCGTCGGCGTCGCTGCGTACCCAGCCGACTGCGCGCAGGACCAATTGTTCGGCCCCGCGGTTGACGTACCACCCGCCGGCATTACGGTTGTTCGCCTCGATCGCTTCAATGACCTGGTCGGTGGACAGGTGGTAACTGAGCATGCGGGCCGGGTCCAATTGTACCTGGTATTGCAACACGTCGCCGCCGAATGACAGGACGTCGGTCACGCCGTCTACCGGCAGCAACAGCAGCTTGACCACCCAGTCGTTCAGGCTGCGCAATCGCAAGGCGTCGAGTTTGCTGTCTTCCTCGGCCAGCAGTACGTACTGGAACACCATGCCCAACCCCGAGGTGTTGATCCCCATCTCTGGCGTGCCAACGCCTTCGGGGACGTTCTCGCGTGCGGCTTGCAGTTGCTCGAACACCAGTTGCCGGGCGAAATAGATATCAGTGCCATCCTTGAAGACGACCGTAATCACGGACAAGCCCGTCTTGGAAATCGAACGGACTTCTTCAACGTCGGGTAGCGAGTACATCGCGGCTTCGATGGGATAGGTGATTAGTTGTTCGACTTCCTCGGCTGCCAGGCCCGGCGCTTCGGTATTCACCTGCACCTGAATGTTCGTCACGTCAGGAAAAGCGTCGAGATTCAGTTGCTCCAACGAGAAGGCCGAGCCGACCAGGGCTGCGATCAAACTCAGCACCACGAGCAGGCGGTTACGGACCGCCCAATCCACCATTGCATTCAACATGGTTCTTCGATGGCTTAGTGGCTGTGAATCTCGAAGCCGCTCTTGGCGAGTTCAGCCCCCAGGTAAAACGCTCCCTCCGTCACGACCGGCGTGCCTTCCGCAATCCCTGAAACAGGGATTTTTTGACCGCGTGTCGGGCCCCGGCGAATGCGGGTCTGCTTGAAATGACCGGGTTTGAACTCGACGAACACCGTCCAGTTCCCTTCGTCGTCCTGAACCAGGGCTGACTCGGGCACCGCCAACGTGGGTTCCGCGTTGTCGCCACGCGTGGCGATGGCAACCTGAACGAACTCTCCGGTGTGATGATATTCGACGTGCGGTTGTATTTCGATACGCACCTGGATGGTTCGCGTCTGCTCGTTCAGTAAATGATGCTTCTGGATGACTTTCCCCTCATGCCAGTGCCCGCCGATCTTGACCTGTGCCGGCACGCCGATCTCTACGTGTCTGGCTTGAAGGGGAGGCAGGCTTGCTTCCACCCAAACCCGACGTTCGTCGGCGATCAGGAACAGGCTGTGGCCTGTCTTGATGCGTTGGCCCACGCGAAAATCGTCACGCAGCACCGTCCCGGACACCGGGGCGGTGAGCTGAAACTGTCCCAGCGCGACTTTCATCCTGCGCGTGACGACGGCATTGATCTGTTTGTTGTCCAGGCCGTAGGCGCTCAACTTCAGCCGGCTCTGCTCATAGGCTACCCGGGCTTGGACGTAGTGTTTCGCGCTCACGACTCCACGACCCAGCCTGCGCAAGCGCTGCCACTCGTTTGCCAGTATCCTGAGTTCACCCTGGGCTGCGGCCACCTCGACACTGGCCAGGGTGATCAGGGGTTGGCCGTGTTTGACTTCGTCGCCAAGCCTGGCGTGTCGCTTGACGACGACGGCGTCGATTAAGGGGGTCACCTCGGCACTGCGGTATTGGTCGAGTTGGATTTCACCCGGTGCGGAGATGAATTCAGGCAGCAATTCCGATTTGAGCGTGGTGACGTGGATGCCCGCGGCCTGGATGGATTCGGCGGAGAGTTCGATGACTCCTCCCCCGGATTCTTCTCCGTGCTCTTCATGATCGTCGTGCACGTCTTCATGGGTTCCGGCTTCGGATACGGTCTCTCCGTGGTCTCCGTGATCATCGTGCCTGGTTTCATGGCTGTCCGCGTGATCGTTCTCGTCGTGGGCGTGTTGCCCGGCCGCGTCCAACGACGTGAGCGCGGCGATCACAAGGATGGCGGCACCCAGCCCAATCATCGACAAGGAGATAGCGCGAAAACACGTCATTGGTCGTCTCCCCCGAATCAGCCGGAGGTGCCGGTCGTCTTCGTATAACTGCCGACCTTGAGCCATTCATCCACTTTTCCGGACGCAATCAGCCATTCAAACCAGGCGAGCCACAACGCTTGACGCAGTTGAAGGGCGCTGTCCTGGCTGTCGATGGTCCGGCTGGTTTGTACCAGGAATTCCGTGGCGCTGAGTTCGCCGGCTTGCCACAGGCGACGGAGGTGGTCTGCCTGTTGTTGTGCGCTGGACGGCCCGATGCGCTGCCAATCCTGCCAGGTGCTTTGGGCGATCCTGTAGCGCTCGAACGCGTTGACGAGGCGGGCGCGGGCGCGCCGCAAGACGTCGTTGACCGTCTGTTGTGCCTGCCGGTATCGCTCGTAGGCAGCCGTCACTTCATATTTGAAGGGATTGCGAAGGGGGAGGGGGAGCACCAGGTTCAAGCCGAACAGCGGCTCTCCGGCTTCTTCGCCGCGGGAGAAACCGATGGTCGGGTCGAGGACCCTTTGGCGATTTCGCAAAGAGATCACGGCCTTGGCTGAATCGACTCGACGCTGTGCGGCTTGCACCTCCGGCAATTCCATCAATAAGGATTCCAGGTCATCCTGGGCCGGTAAAGCGGGGAGTCCTGCCTCCAACGTGGGCCAGGGTGTCCTGCTATCCGGAGGAACGAGGTTGGTCACCTGTTGCCGGGCGTCAATCAGCGTGGTTCGAACGGTGGCTTGTTTCATCCGTGCGTCGGCAAAGACCAGGACGGCCAGGTTGAATTCGACCCGGGCCATATCGCCGGCTTCAAAGCGTCTCTTGGTCAGCGCGGCGAACTCCTGCATCAAACGAACGCGCTTTGTCGCGAGTGCGTCGCGTTCGACTCCCGTCTGGTAGCCGGCCAGGCCGGATAGCAGGTCGGCGGTGACGGCCCGGCGCGTGAAGATATAGTCGGCGTGAATCGCAAGGCGGTCCGCAGACGCGACTGCGGTACGGGCCGAGCGTTTGTCGACCAGGTCGATCCTTTGCTCTAATCCCAGGTAGTGCCTGTGTTCATGGGCATGTTGCGACTCGAACGAGAGTCCCGGGTTGTAGAGGGGTTGTGATGCGGCCAAATGAAAGGCCCCGCTCGCGTTCAACGCCGAGCGCGCGGCTTTGACGCGGGGGTTGGAGGGAACGACTTTCCGCACGAATTCAACCAGCGCGGGGCTGGAGGCCGGAAGAGCCATCACCGTCTTCTTCACGTGGGGCGGTTCAGCCGCTTGGCCGGTGGTGGCCAGGCTTCCCAGGAGCAAGGCAGTGAGAATGGCTCTTGGTGATCGCAATCGACACATGTTGAGGGCAACCTCTAAAAGGATTTTTCTCTATAATGAATATCCCTTAAGTTTCTTTCAAGTGCGTCACCATTGAATCAGGATTGTAAATGTTTACTCATTCATTGACACGTTCCGCCTTTTCCTTCCCCTCCTTTGTAAGGAGGGGCAAGGGAAGGTAAAGCTTCTCGTGCGTTTTCCTCTACCCCACCTAGCTTCCCCTTACAAAGGGGAGGGAAAAGAGAGTCCTTCTTTCTGGTTTCCACTTTGTGGTCTTCTGTCAACAAATGACTGAACACATACAAGGATGACGGTTTTTGCATACGGGATCGCGAGAATTTGCCGCCCGTCGAATCAATGGATGGGTTCGAGGAAGTGAAGCATATAGGCGAGACCGATTCCCGCGAAGAACGCCAGCGTGAGCTTGGCGCGGTCATGGCTGTGGAAATGCACTTCCGGGAGCAGGTCGCTCAGGGCAATACACAGTAACGCCCCGGCGGCGAAAGCCAGTGCGGCACCGACAACGTATTCCTCCCATTGGCCGAGCAGTCCCACGCCCCAGAACGTCAACAAAGCCGCCACCGGGCAGACCAGAGAAAAGAGGACGTTGGCCAGGACGCGCAGGTGCGTGCCGAAACCCGCGGCCCGCATCGTGCCGATGATGGAGAGGGCATCAAGAGGTTTATGGAGCACAATCGCCAGGAATACGCTGAGACTGAGTCCAATCGCATTGTCGGAAACGCCGGCCCTGATGCTCGTGCCCAATGTCACCCCTTCCGTCAGCGTGTGCAGTCCGAGGCCCATGGTGATCCCGACCCAACTCATGGGATGCACCGAGATGTACCCATGTTCCTGGTGATCGTGGGCATGCTCGTGCGAACCGTGATCTTCATGACTGAAGTCATGCTGGTGAAAGGAGAAGACGCGCAACAGCACTACCATCATGACGGTGCCCACCAGCATCCACCACACGGCGGTTTCGACCGAATGCTCGCCGGGAATCTCTATGATGCTGTGGGGCAGGAGATAATACAGGGCGACGCAGAGAATCACGCCTGCCACGAAACTCGTCACCATCTGGGTACGGGTGTGAGTCAGCCGGAAGATGGACGGCAGCCATCCCCCGAACAGGGAGACGGCGATAATGACGACGCAGTACCCCGTCAGGAGCAGCAGGGAGTCAGCAAAATCCATGATGGGTCACGATACTCCTCATAACCGTTTGCCGTTTCGCTCTGACCGTGATGTTTCTCGTTGAAAAACGGAGAGCCGCTGAAACGAACCAGCGGCTCTCCGTTTTTCGGGCTTCGGCCCCATGCGGTCTAGACCGTGCCGTGATCGTCGCAGTGGTCACCGTGTGGATGATGCAGGTGACTGCCGACAAGGTAGTCCGTGTGGTCCCCATGGGGAACGGCCTCGTGGCCACAATCGGCGCCATGTTGATGTCCCGCGGCATGGTCGCTACAGGCATGATTGGGCGTACAGGCGTTGGGATTCTGGCTCGTGACGCCCACTGCATGTTCATCATGATGCCCTTCATGCTGGTGGTGCATGTGACCGTCGTGCAAATAGTCGGTGTGCCCTTCGTGCTGAATCGCGGTATGGCCGCAACCTGGGCCATGGGTATGATCACCGTGATCGCCGTGAATTTTGTGATCGTCGCTCATGAGTTATCTCTCCTTTCCTTCGGGTTAAAGATACGGAACTTCTGATTTACTGCACTATCGGGCGCAGGGCTGCGTTGTGTCCTCGCTCAACCCTCACCTATCTCGTTTGATAAGCCTCGGGTTTCGCTCCGGGACGCCTTGCCCTGCATCCCGCTATCACAATAAATCAGAGGTTCCATACATGATGATGCCAATGGCCGGCATGACGGGTAATCCGTTTCAGTCTGCCGGACGCGCATGGGCGAATAAATGGTCAACGTGGTGGTCTTCGGTGCATCCTTTCTTTGTTTTTTCCAACTGGAGCGTAATGTGCCTGATACCAAAGTCGCGGGAGGCAATGTCCCGCAGACGATGGCGCAAGGTGTCAATGTCGCCTTGGTAGTCGGGATCGATGAGGACGTGCGCGGTGAGCGCCTCGTAATCCGGAGCGATGGTCCAGACGTGGATATCGTGGATCAGGGTCACGCCTTCCACCTCTTCGATCTTGGAGCAAAGTTTATACACGTCAATATGTTCGGGTGTTCCCTCGAGCAGCACGTGGACGACCTTGACGAGCAGACGCCAGGTACTCAAGAGGATAAGGATGCCGATCCCCACGCTGATGATGGGATCGGCCAGCGTCCACCCGAAAGCCCAGATGAGGATGCCTGAAATGACGACGCCGACGGACCCCATCAGGTCGGCCATGACGTGCTGAAAGGCTCCCTCGACGTTGACGCTGTGCTCGGCGGAACGGTGAAGGATCCAGGCCGCCCCGACGTTGACGAAAAGACCAATCACGCCGACGGTCAGCATCAGCCCGCCTTCCACATCCGGCACTTCCTGGAAGCGGTGGAAAGCTTCCATGGCCACCCACGCGGCGATCAGCCAGAGCGAAAGAGCATTGATCAGGGCCGCCAGGATCTCGAGACGATGGAAGCCGTAGGTGCGTTCCGTGGTCGCACGACGCGTGGCGAATTGCATGGCGAGCAGCGCAAGGGCGATGGATGCCGCGTCGGTCAGCATGTGACCCGCGTCGGCGAGCAGCGCCAGGCTCCCGGACAGAAGGCCGCCGATGACCTCGGCGAACATATAACCGACAATCAGGACGAAAGCGGAGATTAAGCTGCTCTTGCTTGCATTGCGCAACTCGTGGGAATGGTCATGCCCGCCAAAACCATGATGGTGGTGATGGTGCCCGTGATCATGCTCGTGCCCGTGATCATGCTCGTGCCCGTGATCATGCTCGTGCCCGTGATCATGCCCGTGCCCGTGGTCATGCCCGGTGGTTTGTTGTGAAGTGGAAGGGGGATTCATAAACAGAAAATAGTATTATTGAAAGAACTGGATTATATTCTTTCAATAGATACAGATCAATCATTATATCCGGCTATTCAGTCAATTCATTTTGTGTTTCAGGCAATTCATGAGAAGATTCAAGCCGATCATATGGCAATGCAATCCGTCCCGGTCCGCCGTACGGAGCATGCGCGAACTGCTCAGAAATGCAGGGGCAATTTAGTCGGAATTTTGCAGAAAACCTGGCTTAATTTTTGGGGAGAAGACTGGGGCTGCGACGACGTCTTGTTTGGTATGTTGTTTCTTCCTCTATAACGAGGCTGAGCTGCTCTTCCCTGCCATCCAGCGAGTCGGACTCAGATAACATGCATTCTGTCAATTCGTCCAGTCGGCCCACCATTTTCGCAACATTGACCAAAGAAAGCCTGCGTAGGACATCGACCGTGATTGGACGCTTGGAATCCTCAAATACAAGGGACCAAAGGAAGCTTTGTGCGGGCTTCGAATTGAGTAGATCACAGAGTAAGCGTGCTTCTTTCTCATCCTTGCAGGAGATCGAATAGCACGTATCATCGACCATGACAGGGCGGCCGTTTTCCGGGGGGACAACAACAAAAGCAAAGGATTTGTAGAGCCCTGAAATAGCCACCTTCCAAAGGGCAAAAGAATACTCCCCGATTCCGAACATGCTGAATCGAGGGCGGTTCTGATAGATGGAACTTTTCCGCGAATCCAGCCTCTTGGAGTGATCTTCAAGGTATTTCCAAGTGTTAGGCGCCACATCCCGGACCGGGCTGGTGTCATCGCCAGTATGACGTTGTGTGACTAAAACGACCTTGCGAGGAATCGCTCTACGGTTACCTAAATCAGAAGATTTTAGAAGGGGATATACGAACTCTTCTTCAAGTTCGACTGCCTCATCCAGCCCGTTTACAAAACGTCCATTCCATCGAGAAAACTCCATGACGTTGGATGCATCGTGCTTAATGCCTGATCGCCACGTGTAAGGGGAACCACCATCCAGTTCTCGAAACTTTATATATGCCTCCACGTCCGAAACGAGATTACCGTCGATCCATCCAAACTCCGTAACCTTGGAAGCCAAGTTAAGACTAGAATAGATTGTGGCCATTCGATATTCCGTGCGCTTTCCGGTTGCAAAAAACAGGCAAGCGTCAACCGCGACGTCAAAATTCGCTTTTGCATCAATGCGAAACAGCTTAGATGACTCAAGTCCGCCCTCAGTCTTCCAAAAATGACGTAATACTTTCCTGGCAGTCATGGTTTTACAAAGCATGGCAATTGCGCCTGACTCAGGTAGGGCTTCGATCAGGTGAATGAGCATCCATTCGGCTATGTCGAAATTCGATTTCCCGGTTTTTGCATCAAAACCTCGGAGACGTTGGAAATTCGCCTTCTTCGGCAAATTGGTGCCGCCAGAGGATGCCCTGCTGGGAATTGGTGATCCAAGGAGGATTGCCTAAAACCAAAGCTCGGGGCGAATTCTCTTTCCGGAGAATTTGATGCCAGTCAGCGGTAAAAAAATCTTGCCGATAAAGTCTGATGCCCAAACCCGAAAAACGGCGGCTTGTTGAATGAACATAGTCGGGATTAATTTCGTATCCTTCGTAAATGCAAGCATTACACCATTTGTCATGAGAAGCACTAAGGAATGCGCCAAGGCCGGCCGTTGGCTCAACGACAAGATCAGGCGAACCATACATCTTGGTAATCAAGGCGACGACTTGCGCCGCTAAATCGTTTGGAGTCTGAAAGTCGCCAAATTCCTTCTGTTTGCTCATAGGTTTTCAACGCCGTTCACTGTCCCTGCCTGTTGGATGACACGATGACTGAGGCTGCCGAATACTTGTAACCTTCATGTCGACGTCGAGTTCTGGAAAATCTATTCCCTTGGCAGAAGAACCTTCGATATAGGTATATTTAGCGTGTAAGTAGTCTTGAAATTTCCGTTCGAGATAAGTTCCGACGGCTTTGCCGTCCGTAATACCGTAAAGTGTAGGTTCGTCGTGAGACGAGTCTGCTCTGGCAAAGACTGAGGCTTGGGTTTTCAGGAGAGGTATGGTGAGTCTTGGTGGCATTTATGGTTGGTAATTGTAGCATAATCTTCCTCATCAAAGAGATAGTTCTAGTGATTTAAAAGATTCTGTATGGGCCGTATCATTCACCCGCCGAGTGCAGTATGATTTGATGTGCGTGACTGAGCCCGTCCGCCATGCGTCCCGCTGGGTGGAAGGCGAGAGCCGGGAGGTTGGAGAACTGTCATGAAGTGCCTTGGGTTGATGTCGGGGACCTCGATGGATGGCGTGGATTGCGCCGTCATCGACGTGAAGCCCGGCCGCTTTACATTACGGATTGCACTGCTTGCCCACCGGATGTACCCATACCCGCCTGCGATTCGGGAGCAACTCCTGTCACTGGTTCGAACCGGCACGGTGGAAACCGTGTGCCGCCTGCACGTGGCCGTGGGGGAGGTGTTCGCCCGCGTCGCCAACCGGACCATCCGACAGGCGAAGCTGCCGGCCACGGACGTCGCCGTCATCGGCTCGCACGGGCAAACCGTATGGCACGGCCCCAAGCGGGTGCCGGTGCCAGGGGTCGGATCGATCCGGTCGTCGTTGCAGGTCGGCGATCCGTCGGTCATTGCTGAGCGCACGGGTATTCTGACGGTCGCCGATTTTCGTGCCCGGGACCTGGCAGCCGGCGGAGAAGGGGCTCCGCTGACGCCGTACGTGCATTATCACGTGTTCCAGTCCCGGCGACGGTCGCGGCTGATCGTCAATCTCGGCGGGATTGCGAACGTGACCTGGTTGCCGCGGGGCGGCGGCCTGGAGGACGTGGTCGCGTTTGACGTGGGTCCCTGTAACCTGCTGTTGGACGGATTGATGACCCACGCCACGCACGGGCAGCGGTCGATCGACCGGAACGGGGCAGCGGCCTCACGCGGGTGTCCGCAGGACGTGCTCGTGACCGAACTCCTGCGCCATCCGTTCTTTGCGCGCCGTCCTCCCAAATCCACGGGGCGAGAAGAATTTGGCGAAGGCTATATCCAACACGTCCGGCGGGTCGCCGCGCGACACCGGCTGTCGTTGGAAGATACCCTGGCCTCGGCGTGTGCCGGTATTGCGCAAACGATTCGCCGAGCCGGGCCATGGGCGGTTGACGAGGTGATTGCCGGGGGGGGCGGCGTGCGCAATCGAGAACTCCTGGTGGCCCTGAAACGGGAATTCGGGCTGGGTCACGTCATGTCCATGGAACGATCCGGTGTGAAAAGCCAGGCGTTGGAAGCCATGGCCTTTGCGGTATTGGCGTATGAGACCATCAGGGGCGTGCCGGCCAACCTGCCTTGGGTCACTGGCGCGAAGTCACCGGTCGTGCTGGGGACGGTGACTCCCGGACGGGAGCCATTCGTTTTAAAAACATAGCGCGTGCGGAGCAACGATGAATTTATTTGAGAGTTTTCTTGAACGACTGCTTGCCTGGCTCCCCTTTGCCACTCACCCTGTGCTTTCCCAGGTGCTGGGGCTTGTGCTGATTGTTGTGGTGGTGCTCGTGGTTGTCACGTTGTGGTTTTGGCGACGGAGCCCCAAATTCGTGCCTGCTCCCGGCGCGCGGATCGACGGTCTCGGCAACCAGGTTTCGGCCATGGCCCGGCCGCTCATGGACGGCTCGGACGTCTCGATGTTCAACCTCCTGCTCATGGCCGTTCGTGAACACTTTTTGTTGCTGTCGAAGATTCCTTTAAGAAGCCTGATGCACCTGCGCGTCGAGGATGATTCCATCAAGCGGGCGTTAGCGCAGACCCTTCGCAACGTCACGGTGGACTTTGTTGCGGTCCATCCGGGAACCCGGCTGCCCGTCAAAGCCATTTTCCTCACCAAACCGGAAGACGACGTCATGGCTTCGAGTTCACAGGATCGGCTGGTGGAGGCTCTCTTGCGCAAGGCCGGGATTGACGTGCTCAGGCTCGACCCGGAGGTCCTGTACAGCGTGGAGCGGTTGACCAACCTGTTGGGTCTCGAAGAAGACACGTGACGCAAACCCTCTACCTCCCCTTGCCCCTCCTTACAAAGGAGGGGAAGAAAAAAGCGGAAACGTGTCAACGAATTATTCGGTAATGACCGGCAGCACCGCGCGAAGGGTTTGGTGGGCCAGGTGATGGGCTTCACCGTTTTGGACCGCGGGGTTGCTGAATGGAACGAATCGGGCCAGTTTGAAGAAAGGGCGATTTGCCAATACCGCCGCCACTTCGGAGGACCGTCCCCTGGTGAGGTCCAGCGTGTAGCCCGGACCCTGTTTCCACTCCCATGGGGAATGGCTCAGGCAGAGGCGGATGTCACGGTCAGCCACGGAGGGGAAGCGGTTGATGAGGTTTTCCTTGTACCGCCGGAGATGGCCGCCTTCCAGGATCAGGGCAAAGACCACGTGGTGTCCCCACCAGATCAGGGAACGAAAGGAAAATTTGACGTCTTTGGTAAAAAACCGAGGGTAATCCAGATATTGATACGGGAAGTCTTCCAGGTGTTCTCCCTTGACGAATTGGCAGGCGTCGGGGTCGAAGCCGTCCGGAACCAGCAGGCGCCGGGTCGTGAGTTCTTGTTGAAAGGTTTCATGGATCTGTTCCAACAGGTGCCGGATTTTCGGGGAGATGCGGGCCTTGGTTGCAAAGAACTCGGTGTCGGACAGCAGCGCAATATCTTTGGCGGTAAAATTCATGGGTCACAACGAGGTGCCGATGTAACATGGGCATCCTGACACGGGCAGGGAAACGGCTGCAAGCAGGGGAATGGTTTGATGAAAGTGGCGACGTTTAACGTGAATTCGATCAGGAAGCGGTTGCCCGTGGTAAAACGGTGGTTGAAAACCCATGCCCCGGACGTGCTGTGTCTTCAGGAAACGAAGGTGCAGGATTCGGAGTTCCCTGTACAGGAATTTGCCGCGACAGGGTATCACGTGCGGTTTTGCGGCATGAAGGGCTACAACGGGGTGGCGCTGTTCACCCGGCGCGAACCCGAGTGGGTTTCGTCCGGGTTGAGCAAGGGACCGGCCGGGGACGGACCGCGTTTGCTTCACGCCGTGGTGGACGGCATTCCCATCATCAACACGTATATCCCGCAAGGTTTCCGCATCGACCATCCCAAGTATCAATACAAATTGGATTGGTTCAAGCGGCTGCGCCGGTATTTCAGCCGTCACCTGTCTCCGGATGAACCCGCGATCTGGTGCGGGGACATGAACGTGGCCCCGGAACCGCGTGACGTGCACCACCCGGAAAAACACTTTACCCACGTCTGTTTTCATTACGAGGCCCGGAGAGCCTACCGGCACGTGGTCGAGTGGGGGTTCGAGGACGTGTTCCGGCGTCTGCACCCTCACCGGCAACAGTTTACGTTTTGGGATTACCGGCAACCCGATGCGCTCAAGGCCAACCGGGGCTGGCGCGTGGATCACGTCCTGGCGACCGCATCATTGGCCCGGCGCTGTACGGCCGTCGAAGTGGATATCAAGCCCAGGAAGGGGAAAACTCCGTCGGATCATACCGTGCTGTGGGCGGAATTTTCCTTGTAACGTTAGTGCTATGTTCTGCTATGGATTGCTATAAAATTGCTATGCCATGCGATGTTTTTGTTATATCTTGCTATGTCCAAGCTTTATTCTGCTATGTTTTGCTATGCTTGGTGAGCCCTTCGACTTCAGGCGCGTTGCGCCTTACGCTCAGGGCGAACGGCACAGCCCACCGTTCGTCCTGAGCGTAGCGAAGTCGAAGGAAGCGTAGCGTAACCAGACAGTTGACTACTTCCAGCTTCACCGTCACTTCATCGTGTCGGGAATGTTCTCAAGCGGGATGAACACCGCCAGGGCCAACACGGTGCTCCACACCCCGGGTTTCCCGATCGCCGATTGGGTGATGTTCTGCGTCCGAACGATTTTTCCTCCCATTTTAAAGACCTGCTTGCGTTCATTCCAAGCCACGTCCGGATCAAAGTCAATCCCCAACGTTGTGGCCAGCATTTGGGCCGCAAGATCTTCCGTGTATTCGCCGGCTTCTTCGTCGGTTTCCCCGTACGCGTGATGTTCGGACAGATACCCATAGGTTTTATGCCGGCCTTGAGGGATTGCCACGCCGATGGATGCCGAGATCAACCTGTTCCGTTCGTTAGTTTCACTCCTGGCCATGACGCAGTAGGTGATCTCACCGGGGTTCAACAGTCTTTCACCGCGCTTCCGCGGGATAATTTTGCAATTGGGCGGCAGGATGGACGACACGGTGACCAGGTTGCAGTAAGCCACCCCGGCACTCCGCAAGGCTTCTTCAAACGACGCCAGTTTTTCCCGATGGACGCCGACCCCGCGGGTCAGAAAAATATGTGTCGGAACCATGTCTCCTCCCGGTCATCAAGACAGGACGTGCCTGTGATGGACAAAACGAGCGTTATAGTGACAAATCTTTACGGAAAACTGCAAGGCAGGCGTGAAAATCTCGTGCCGCTTCTCCTGCTCCCTCGCCCTCTGGGAGAGGGTTGGGGTGAGGGGGAACGGCCCCCGTGCCGTCCCGCATTAGACAACCACAGGGGGTTGTCCCTACAGGCGGGAGGCATCAACGCCATCGTAGGGGGCGGCCCCTGTGCCGTCCCGATTGTATGGCGCTACGACAAAACAGAACGTGGCTCAAACGGGACACGCGTTATGGGGACAGGTGCAGGACCAGCAGTTTTTGGTCCGAGAGTTCCTGGACCGCGTATTTGACGCCTTCACGTCCCAGCCCGGAATCTTTCATCCCGCCGTACGGCATGTGGTCGGCCCGGAACGTCGGGATTTCATTGGCCAGGACCGTCCCCACGTCCAGGGCCTGATAGGCCCGGAAAATCGAATCCACGTTGCGGGTAAAAATACCGGCCTGAAGTCCATAAGGGGAGTCATTCACCATGTCGAAGGCCTCGTTGAGATCCTGGTACCGGGAAAGCGTGATGACCGGCCCGAAGACCTCTTCGCAGGAAATTTTCATACGTTGATCAACGCCGGTCAGGACCGCCGGGCGAATCAGCGCCCGGTCTCGCGTTCCGCCTGTCCTGAGCCGTGCCCCTTGCCGGACGGCTTCCTTGATCCAGGTCTCCACCCTGATAGCCGCGCGTTCGTCGATCAACGGCCCGACGACCGTGGCATCCTCGGCGGGGTTCCCGGCCGGCAGGGCTTCCACGAGCGGGATCAGCCGGTCGAGAAAGGCGTCATACACGTCGTCGTGGAGATACATGCGTTGGACGGAAATGCAGGTCTGTCCGGAATACGCGAATCCGCCCGCGACGCAACGTTGGGCGGCCAGGTGCAGGTCGGCATCGGGTTCGATGATGACCGCGGCATTGCCTCCCAGTTCGAGCAGGACCCGTTTTTTCCCGGCTTTGTCTTTCAGGCTCCACCCGACGGCGGCGCTGCCCGTGAAGCTCAAGGCTTGAATTCTCGGATCGCGGACCATGGATTCCGCCAGGACGTTTTCGCACGGCAGGATGCTCAAGGTTCCTTTCGGGAGATCGAGTTCCTGAAACAGCCGTCCCAATTTCAGGGCGGTGAGCGGGGTCTGCGGCGCCGGTTTCAGCAGGATGGGATTGCCCACGGCGAGGCACGGGGCCACTTTATGCGCGACCAGGTTCAATGGGAAGTTGAACGGTGTGATACAGAGCACCGGCCCGACCGGCACGCGTTGCCCAAGACCCAAGTGGTGTTCCATACCCGGGCTGATGTCCATCGGGATGACTTCTCCCGGTATCCGTTTGGCCTCCTCGCCCGCGATCGAAAACGTTTGAATGGCCCGGTCCACTTCGCGCCGCGCGTCGGTGATGGGTTTGCCCGCTTCCAGGCAGATGGTTTGGGCAAAGTCTTCTTTGTGTTCCTTCAGCTTGACGGCTACGTGTTGGAGAGCCGTAGCGCGCGCGTGGGACGAGGAGCGGGCGAGACCGGCAAAGGCTTGCAGGCTGAGCGTGACGGCTTCCTCAACGTCTTGCGGCCGGGCGAGACAAACCTCTGCAACGGGGTTGTTGGTATACGGGTCGATCACGGCTTGGCGCGTAGGCGTTTCGCGCCATTCGGAACCGACGAGGATGGGAGCGATGGTTTCCACGGACACGGCAGGCAATCAAACGCAACGTTGAACGTTCAACCGTACTCGCATGTGTACGGGTAGCATCTTACAGGGGTTCGGACGACACCTTGGGGGAAGAAACCGTTTGGAGCAGCTTGTCGATCTCTTCCTTGAACACCTCGTAGGGAAAGGCGCCGGGGATCGCGACGGCCTCCTGGGGATCATCCGTGGCAAACAAAATGAAATGCGGGGTGCCGCGGACACCCAGTTCGCCCCCCTCCATGCGATCCTTAAAAATATCCTGGGTATAGCGAGACCCCTCGAAGCATGACGCAAATTGTCGGGCATCGAGCTTGAGCGCGTCAGCCTGCTGCTGGAGTTGGGGCGCTGAAAATTTGTTGCTGCTGGCGAATAACCGGTCGTGCATGGCCCAATACTGTCCCTGTTCTCCCGCACAGCGTGCGGCCAGGGCCGTATCCACACTCGGCCCGCTGGGGGATCGTGGGAAATCCCGATATACCAGGCGCACCTTGCCGGTGTCGATGTATTCGGAGAACAGGATCGGCCAGGTTTCCTGGAAAAATTTCTCGCAATACCCGCACGTGAAATCCGAATATTCCAACAGCGTGAGCGGAGCCCGGGGATTGCCGCGAACCCGGTCATCTTCCTCAGTAAACCCTTGCGCCGCGTAGGCGCCAATTGCGAGCCCGAGGCTCAAAACCGCTATGGCCAGTCCGCCTGCGATTGTCGAACGACCGAATGTATATGCCGATGATGAAGATATTTTCATCGCGTCTCCTTTTCCATGATGCAAACGATTGCTTGCTTACAGTGTGGGTTGCCGAAACGCGTCTGTCAAGCCGGGGCGATTTTCATGATGCTGATGATCCCTTCGTCCGGTACACGAGTTCCCCTCCTTTGTAAGGAGGGGTGAGGGGAGGTAGAGTCTGTGGTAACCGACGAGAGGACTCTCCCCCATCTATCCTCCCCTTACAAAGGGGAGGGACAAAGCTATCCCACCTGCATTCCTGCTTCGGAAATGGACCAACTTACAAAGGGGAGGGATAAACATGCGTTGAGTCGTATACCAGGTCACGGATTACAGGCGTCCGTTGAAGAGGAACGGTTTTCAAGCAAGGCCATGATCAACAGCGGCCAGACCACGGTGGCGTCGCTCAACACTTCGGCGAATCGTCCGCCTTGTTCGGGCTGCACGAACTTTCCCCAGGAAATGCCTTCCTGATAGGTGCAGCCGCTCAGCCCGCCCCAGTAGTCGGGTTCCGGGCAGATGCGGACGCCGTAGTGGAACCGGGGAGGGGTGATGGTCGTGCCCATCCGCATATTCAGGATTTCGATGTACGGTGGAACCTGTTGCGCCCAATTCCGTGGCACGCCGCCGCCGATGGTAAAGATGCCCAGCCGTTTCGCGCCCAGGAGGTTGCGGGTATAGCTGTTGAGATCCAGGAACGGATTGAACGCGGGACGATGCCGTTGCAGGCGGTCCCAAATCGTCTGGTTATCGCCGGGTTCCGTGCTCGGCGTCGTTTGTCCCTGCTTTTTCATAGCCCAAATGGATGTATCGAGGCCCAGTTCGGAATCCGTAAACGCGGGAACGTACACCGGCACCTCTTGCAGGAAAGCGCTTTTGAGAATACCCGGACCGGAAAATTGTTCGACCAGCGTGCGTCCCAGTTCACGGTTCAGGATCTCCGACGAGAGTGGTTTATCGGGATCGAGCCGGTTCAGGGTGGCCGCGGCCACTTCCTCCACGTGGTTCAGGTTCAATTCCATTTCAAGCGTGTCATAGACCCGGTTGTATCCTTTTTCAAAGAGTTCCACGTCGTCCATGGCCGGCTGGTATTTGTAATGCGTCTGTCCCACGGCTTCACTCATGCCATGGGCCATCAATGCCCCGGTGGAGACGATGGCCTGGACCATTCCCCGGTCCAGCATGGTACAGATGATTTTTCCCATTTTGGCAATGGTCATGGCCCCCGACAGCGTCATGACCACAAAACAGTCGGGGTCCTCGATCATGGCTTTGAGCACCTCGAAGGCTTCCCCGAGCCGCCGGCCGCCGAACGCGGTCTTTTTCATCGCGCCCAGCAGGTCCGAGAAGGAATGGATGCGCGCGGGGTCAAGCGCTTCCAGGGCCTCAAGCCCGTCGTCCGCCCCGTCATGAAAGGCTCGCGTCATGGGGTTTCCTGGTTGTGATGTTGCCCGGTACGAAGTTGGGATGTCATGTGAAAAGACGAAGTGGAATCAACAGAGGTCCTGTCCATCCTCAAGGACACGAGCAACAGGCATGTGGTCATGAGGAAATGCCGAGAAATGGTGGTCCCAACGGGATTTGAACCCGTGTCTGCACCTTGAGAGGGTGCCGTCCTGGGCCAAGCTAGACGATGGGACCAGCCTATAGGTTATGCAGTCGTTGTCGTTTCGTTGAAACGGCAGCACTCTAACATTACCCAATCACGCCGTGCAATCCGGGGCCGGGCTTGCAAGGTATTGCCGAATAGCTTGGCAGCGTGTAGTATGGGTATTAATTATCATGCTTGTATTACAACTGATAGATACAATGCATTGATTGTGGAAGGTGCAACGTGGCGTCTCTTCGTTTGAACAAGGAACTGGAAACCAGGCTGGATCATCTGGCACAAACAACCGGACGAACCAAAACGTTTTATATCCGCCAACTCATCGAAGACCATATCGATGAGTTGGAAGATCGCTACATTGCCGAGTCCAGACTTGAAAATCCTGCCGGTCGCCTGACGAGCAAAAAGATGAGGCGGGAACTTGGGCTGGAAAATTGAATATGACCTTCGGGTTTTGAAGGATATGAGAAAGCTGGACAAGAACGTTCAGCGGCAGATCCTCGATTACTTTGACGAATGTATCGCTCCCTCGCTTAATCCTCGTCGTTTCGGCAAACCGCTGAAGTCCATTTTCTCCGGCCTATGGCGCTATCGCATAGGCGATTACCGTGCTATTTGCCGGCTTGAGGATAAAAAACTCATCGTCCTGGTCGTTCGCGTCGGACACCGGAGCAGGGTGTACAAAAAGCCGGTGTAAGCCACAAATCAAGAAACTGGTCAAGACGGCCGGTGTTTGATCTGAACGCCGTCGGGCGAGCCGATGATGAGCGTGGAGGTCCGGTTGACGAAGAGGCCGTTTTCCACGACGCCCGGTATGCGATTGAGACGCGCTTCGAGTTGAACGGGGTCCGGGATCGAGTCCACCATGAAATCGAGAATGTAATGGCCTCCGTCGGTCTCGAACACCGTCCCTTGTTTTTTCCTGAGCGTGGGGACGCAGCCCAACGCCTCAAGCTGTTTGGCGGACTGCGGCCATCCGAACGGGTTCACTTCCACGGGAACGGGCATGGGCTTGCCCAATACCGGCACGCATTTCGTGTGATCGACCAGGACGATGAACGTGCGCGCGGCCGCTGCCACGATTTTTTCCCGCAGTAAGGCTCCGCCTCCGCCCTTGATCAAATGAAAGTGCGGATCGACCTGATCGGCCCCATCCACCGCGACGTCCAATTCCCACTCGCCTTCTTCCGGGAGAAGCGGGATCTGCAGTTGTCCGGCCAATTCCGCGGTTTCGCGAGACGTGGGCACGCCATGCACCCGGAGTCCGGCCTTGACGCGTTCGCCGAGGGCCAACAGAAAATATTTCACGGTGGAGCCGGTCCCCAATCCCACGAGCGCCCCGTCTTGAATAAAATCCACCGCGGTTTCACCGGCGGCGCGTTTGCCGGATTCCTGTTGGTGAGACGATGGCGGGGACGGAGACTGCGTCATCGTTGGCTTACGATTCCGTTTCCATGCTTCCGGCCACGGACGCTGCGCCGAGCAGGGCGGTTTGATCGTTCAGGATGACGTGGACCGGAATCGATGAGAGTAGCCGTTTATACCGGCCTTTGCTGATGAATGCCTGGGAAAAACGTTGATCACGCAGTTTGTCGATGATTTTCGGTGGGATTCCCCCGCCGATATACACTCCGCCCCGTGCCAACGTCTTCAGGGCGCAATTCCCGGCCTCCGCTGCCAGGACGGACACGAACAGGTCCAGGGCCTGGACGCAAATATCAGGCTTGCCCGCGAGCCCGGCTTCGGCGATCAGCGCCGGCGGGTCCCCGGTGGGAAGGCGTTCGGCAAACCACGTGGGTTCGTTCCTCTTGGTGTCACGGAGAAACTGGTAGATGCCGTGCAGGCCGGTTCCCGACAGCACCCGTTCGTAACTGACGTGCAGAAAACTCGTGCGCAGGTACCGGAGCAGGTCGATCTCGAGATCACTGTTCGGGGCGAAGCTGGCGTGCCCGCCTTCAGTCGGCAACGCGTGATACCGCTCCCCGTCCCAGTACAACACGGCTTCGCCCAGTCCGGTCCCCGGCGCGAGCAGGACTTTCGTGCCGTCTTCCTGCGGTTCGCCGTGCACCACTTCGGTTTCCTCCGGCTCGAGGACCAGCACGCCGTGGGCCATCGCTTCGACGTCGTTGAGTAAGCGCACGCCGCAGGACGTGTTCAAGGTTTCGGTCAGGGCGTGACCGTCGATGGTCCAGGGGAGGTTCGTGGCGCGACAGCGGTTGTCCACGATCGGCCCGGCGACACCGAAACAGGCCGCTCGGAGGGGCATGTCCGGAGCAATTTCGACGGCCTCCTTCTCATCGTCCACGTCTTCGGCTTCTTCTCCTTCGTCCTCGTCCTGAGGGGCGGGGGGCTGTAAGAATTCCTCAAGAATTTCCTCGAACGACTCGAAATCCGCGTTCCAGAATTTTTCCTCCCGGACGGGGGCGACGCGGCCCTCCTGCCAATCAAATAATCCCAAATACGTTTTGGTCCCGCCAATGTCTCCCGCTACAATCATGGTGCTCCTTTTGTGTGATCCATGTGTTGATGACTCCGCCGCCTGCCATTTTCTCCATCATTCCCCCCTTGAGGGGGAGTCGGCAAGCCAAGGGCGTCAGCCCGCCGGTGAGCCGGTGGGGGGGTAGGGGCATCAGCCACCATAAAAGAAGCGGATGACCGTTTGCAACGGAGGTTGGGCGAGGCATGCGTTTCTGCCGTCACGTATACGTCTATCCCGCAGGAGCGGCTTCATCTCGAACATGGTTCCTATGGCAAGTGTGCCCTTGCGTTTTTCAGGGGTATCATCAGATCCATCGGGTCCGTGGGGGAAGGCTGAAAGCCGAACCGTTCGTAAAATTGTTTGGCTTCATCGGAGAGGGCGTGTACCACAAAGGCACGGATACCGGCAATGTCTGCGGCGTGGAGTGTACGCCTGACGGCATCGGCAAGAAGGTCGCGCCCCAGGCCTTTCTTTTGCCAATCGACGTGGACGGCCAGGCGACCAAGCACCATAACGGGAATAGGGTCCGGCATGTTGCGGCGGACCCGGCCCGGGGCATGCGCGCATTGCACGGCACCGGTTGCCAACGTGTAATACGCGACCACGTGACCCTGGTGACGGACCACGTAAGTCCGTGACGCACCTGAAGCTTCGTTTTTAAGGGCACGGTGCTTCAGCCAGTCATTCAGCGCATCATGACCACAATCAAAGTCGTCGAGAATATGGTGCGTGTTGAGAGCTTCGGGTGTGGTGAGTTTTGGCGTGGATGCGTCCGTGTTCAGTTTTCCCAAATCGGCTTCCGGTCCAGTAATTTTTTGAGTTCGGGATGGCGTCGCGTCGGGGCATTGAGCGCATGAACAAACGCCTGATATGCTGGTTCGTCCAGGTGGAACAGTCTCCGGTCAAGGAGCACGTCCTCGGCTTCACGACACGCTGCGTCGAGAACAAAGTCCGTTATGCGTTTGTCCGTGATGGCGCAGGCGCGATCGATTAACGCACGTGCATGAGGTTTCACCCGAAGATTGATGTTTCTCGGCAGACCCTTGCGTTGCGTTTTGGCAGTGTGTTTGCGCATATGATACCCCATTCGTTATCCGCCTCTGTCCGGAGTATCCTCCGGCGTGCGCACAATGTCAACATGTTTCTCTGTGGAAGGGCTTCTTTAATCTTCAGCCAGCGGTTGCCAGTGTAAAAACGTCGCGGCTTGCCCTTGGACGGCACCGTGGTCGTCCAGAATGTTCCAGACCGTGGCTTGCTGCACGAGAAACCGCCGGCCGGTTCGTGAGATGCGTATCCCCTGGTAATCGGTAATGAATCCGTGTGTCGCCACCTGCTCGAGCATCCTGGCCCGCTCGGGTTGATTCACGGGTTCTGCGGTCAAACGCGAAGGGATGCCGGTAAATTCCTCCCAGGTCCCTTCCCACAAGGCGAGGGCCTGTCGATTCCCGTAATTCAGGATGGGGTCCTCCGCGCCCTGCCCTGAGCCGGTCGAGGGGTTGGTGTGGGAAGCCACCACAAAAGGCGCAACATAGAGCCGTTCGCCCTGCTCCTCAAGCGTGCCCGTCCGTTCGATGAGTTCGCGCTTCAACCAGCACGCATAACTATCCAACAACCACCGAATCCAGGTGAGGTCGATAGGGGGCAGTTTCTCCGCGGGCTTGGCGTTCATGTTTGCCTATCGTGAACGGAATTCCCAGAGACGGGTATGCTTTACGAGTTGCTGGATGTTTTGCAAGGTGAAGACTTTGCCTCGAGTGGCAAGTAGCAGCTTCTTCATGTCCTCACGGCGTACGCCGAAGCCGCGTCCGGCAATACAGGCGACCACTTCGAATTTTGGCTTGTTTGGCGGTTGCCCTTCCATGCTGAGCGAGCCAAGATGCTGAACTCGTGTGATCTTATCGCGTGCTGTGCCGTCGTCTTCGGTAAGTTTGGCCTCAATGACGATTTGCGGGTTGAACTCGTTGGGGATGATGAAATCAGGGGTTTGATCGAACCCTGGCAGACGTTCGGCTCTCTTGGTTTTGCGAAAGCTGATACCGGCGCGGGACAGAACGTCCTCGATGGCGTTTTCGACGATATTACCGACGATCTCGCTGATAGAGTCCCTGTGGCCGGCAAATGGCCGGCCAAGGAAGCGTTCGTACAGCAATATCGAGTAGGGAACACCCAAATCTGCAAGGGATTGGAGATTGGTGAGCCCTGAGGTCGTATCGGCCTTATCGAGTCTATGAAGGCTGTTGGGAGAAACCTCGGGGGCACCGGATTCAAGGATGTGGCAGGCAGCGGTGACCAATGCATGAATGCGCTGCTCCGTTACGCCTCCATTTCTCGGCAAGGGCATTTCTGGCTTTATGCGAATATTGCGGTCAATCGTTCGCGCCGAGCCTTGGGTTATCTCGATTCCTGTCTGCTGGCTTGCGTAGTAAGCCCACTCCGACGGCGTGAAGCCTATCATGCAACGAAGGACAATCAATGAAATCGGCGCATCGAATACGGCTGGCATGACCGTTGCTGGCGTCACGTTTTGGAAATTTCTCGTAGCACGTTTTAAGGTTTCGTAGCCAGCCTCGAACGTGGCGAATTCGACGAACCCCTTGCCCTTGGGCATGACCAGAAATTCGGATTCAAGACATCCGAACATCGCATCGACATACACGTCCAGATTGGACTGAACTTCATCGAAGCCGACTTCAAAAGGAAACAGCATCGCGCATATCCTCATCGGGCTTCGTTGCTGACAACGACGGCTCAAGCGATATCGCTTCGGGCATGACAGCTTCTACAAGGTTTATGACGTGGTCGGGATATCCGAGGGTGGAAACCGCGCCAGCGAAAGCCGTGATTTTTTGCGCGGTAGATTGGGTGTTATCCCAGCTTTCGTGGAGTTTCCAAATTGCCATACGGGTAAGATGACCAAGGACGATACATCGAGTATCGCCACGGGTAGCCGTTCTACCGGAGGTCGCCAGCCGCGCTAAATCCTTGGCGACAATCGCGGCAAGTTGCCTCGGTGTGTCGAACAACCAACTGCACGGGACCACGCCTGTTGACCGGCATACGAAAACAGTATCGATGATCGAGGACGTCGTGCCGCGAATATGAATTGAGCCACCCATTTCGCCTGGGCATGGCAACGACGCAGAGCAGACAAGTCCTGCATCCAGAATGGCCACCCCGACGGCGTAATAGGCTTCCCGTTTGTTGTGGTGGAAGGTGAACGCGAGGGGCGACCCCGGTTTCAAGGCGCGGGCCATTCGCGAATAGACGGCGGACAACCCTTCGGTGAAATGGCCCAAGTCGCGATTTTGTGTGACGTTGCCCGTTAGTTCATCAGCCGATCGTGTGGACATGCGATCAAAGCCTTCTGTTTTGTTCCCGACGAGGCGACGGAGCCAGACATAACAGAAATCCATCAGTTCGCCGTATTGGACGTTGCCGAAATAGGGCGGATCCGTAAATACGGCGTCGAGACTTTGCGGATCAAGTTCCACCTCTATGGCGTTCGCACAACGGATGGTCACCGTACGATGGCTGCCATTGAGTTTCTCACCAATCCATTCGCCGTTTATGGGGATTCGGACATTGTGTGTTCTGTTACGGCGGACCTCGAACGGCGCATCGCAGTAGCGCTTCGCCTTGGTGTATTTGTCGATAATATTGGACCAGCCACCTGAACCGACGTTCGACCCTGCGCCGTCGGTGATGCCGATAAAGTTGGATTCGCACTGCACCAGTCCGACAGGAAAGCCATGCACGGAAAAGATATCCAGCGATTTGAGCGCCATGGTGTCATAGCGGCAGAGCATATTCTGATAACGGAGTAAATCGGAAAAGTTGGTGGCGAGCGCATGGCGTATGCGTTCGTCTTTGACCTTGGAGATTAATCGGCAGCTTAATTCCAATCCGAGAAGTTGACGCGCATTGAACATATCTTTGTATCGTCTATAGCCCCAGCGATGCAGACGGTCGGTTTCGTCTCCGGACAGAATTTCCTGATCCGGCACAAAGATTGGGGTGATCTGCTCCCATCGTCTGATTGCGGCCTCCATGCTCGCGATGTCCTCGGCGTCCGGTTTCTTGAAGAAACGCCCCTTGTGCCTGATCTTTTGTTTCGGATTGTAGTATTCGATAGCGAACATGCGATGCCCCAGCGGTGAGCGAATCTTTCCGGGATAGGTATTGAGATGTCCGCAGTGGGGGCAGTTGCAACGCCCTTTGTGCGTGGGGCCTGTTTGGCTAAGGGCTGCACTGCACGTGGAGCACTCTCCGGGATTTTTGCGGTCGTCAACTTCGTTGAGGTCGCCACAAGCCTGGCACACCAGGACGTTCTTCGGATGGCGCCTGTTTTCGGCGAGAAGGTAGCCCGGGAATAAGTCGAATTGTTTTCCACAGGCTTTACAATCGAGCACTTTGACCCAAAGAAAGGACTTCACGGGCACGTCGGCGTCGCCATAGAGCGGACAAGATGTGCGATAATACTGATTAATATCAGCACGTAGAGCCTCAAGAAGGTTTTGGGCCGCCTGTTTGTATACCCGTACGTCGAGATGTTCGATTTCCTCGCGGACGATCCAGGCAGACATTGGATTAATATCGAAGCCCTGCACGTTGCATCCGACCCGGTTTGCCTCAATCAAAGGAGTCCCACCACCCATAAAAGGATCTGCGATTTTGAATCCTGAAAAGTCGTTTGCCTCAAAAAAGGTATCTGCCAGGCAATCGTTCCCGAATTCGGAGAGGAGTAACCCCCGGAATAATGTTCCGGGACGCCGAGCAAACCATTTATGAACGCCGATGATGGGCCGATAGTTTTGCTGTATCTGCTTTTCCTTAAGTGCCATTCCGGCAATCAAAGAAACATCGAAATTCTTTTCAATACTCATT
>JAPPLK010000016.1 GCA_028819435.1 Nitrospira sp. | reverse complement strand
CTTTAACGAAGGACAGGGAAATAACAATCGTCGGACAGGCTCGGGAGTTGGTAGTCTAACAATTTTCGGAGTTCGAACTCCGCACCCCCTCGAAACCGTTCGGCTTCATGCTCGTCCGGAAAGGGACCGTACACTCGTGGTTCGAAAAAATTGCAGGATACGCGAACGAACCATCGTGTTTGTCCCTCGCGCTGGTGTTGTTCAAAAATTGCGACTTCTCGTTCAATGGTGCCTTGACTTGCCATAACGTGCCTCCTTTTGTGTGGAAACAGCTATGTTTCTCTCCAATCAGAACTGAATGAACCATCGAAACTGAGAGCAGTACGCTGTATCGAAATTCCTTCCCGCAGTAGCGACAGTAACAAAGAGAACGGCAACGTTTTGCCATTCCACGTGATTTATGGAACAAACGTTCCAGCTATACTATACCAATATGATTTATTTTTTTCAATTTATTATTTTATTTTACATCAACAATATATTGTAGTCATATTTGTATATAATACAATATATAGTTATACTTAATTTTATATTGAAGATTCCGTAATTTTTCTCTGTTGTGTTTGTCGCTACGCCTTTGCGAGATGCCCGTTGGTCGAATACACAATGAATGCCGTGGGCGATGAAGGCTGGTTAGGGCAACTGACGGTATCGAAAGCAGTTGGTCGTATGATCGTCGACCATGCCAATGGCTTGCATGAACGCGTAACAAATTGTCGAGCCGACGAACGTGAAGCCCCGGCGTTTCAGGTCTCGACTCATGGCAGCGGAGGCTGGCGTCTGACAGGGCACATCTTGAGGAGAGGTCCATCGATTACGGACCGGCCGGCCTTTGACGAATTGCCAAATATACTCATCAAAGCTGCCGGCTTCCTCCTGAACGAGCAGAAATGCCCGTGCATTGGAAATAGCCGCTTGAATTTTGAGCCGATTCCGGATGATACCGGGGTTGCTCAACAGTGCCCCCACTTTTCGTGCGTCGTACCTGGCGATTGATGCAGGGTTGAAATGATCAAAGGCCATACGGAACGCTTCACGTTTTTGCAGAATCGTGTTCCAACTCAGCCCTGCTTGGGCGCCTTCAAGAATAAGAAATTCAAACAACCGTCGATCGTCGTGTACGGGGACGCCCCATTCTTCGTCATGGTATTGGGTCAAGAGCGCGTTGGTGGCCCAGGAACAGCGAGCGATCGTCGGTCTGTTCATGCTCAATCCAGGTCCCGATTGTCGATCTCAATGATAACGGGGCAATGATCGGATAAACGTTGGTAGGCCAGCGGGTATTCCCCCTTGATCTGCCGGCACCCGGCCACGGCACAATAGCCGGTCACGCGCGCCGACCGCGCGCGTATTTCGGTCATGTCTCGTGCGACCAGCACGTGATCCAACCAATTGCCCCGTCCGCGAAAGTAATGCGAGCACCGGGGCTCCGGGGCAAGGTCGTGAAACCCGGGCGATTCTTTCGCCACCATTCGTTTGAGATATTTCAATTCCGATCGTCGTGAATGCCGGTCGCCGGCACCCATGGTATTGAAATCCCCAAGGATCATCACGTCTCGATCCTCTTCGAGAAAACGCGCAACTGCGGTGTCGATCCGGTTGAGCGCCGCATGCCGTGCTTCGACCGCCGCGACGGTGGGACCCGATTTGAGATGAAGACCGATCACGTGAAAGTCCGCACCCGGTTGGCGTTTGGATCGAACGCGCGCGTAGTGGCCGGGACGAAGTCCGCCCTTACATGGATTTTGCGCGGAGGTGGCTTTACTGTTCAAGCGCCAGAGGCTTTGGATGGCGGAGAGCGTCACCCTGTTTGCGTTCCATAATATCCCCACGTGGTGACTGTCCAGTCTTCCGCATGGTTGAACCGACCATTGCCAGGACGCTCCCGTCCGCCGGTCGAGCGTCGTCAATATCCGGTCCCACGCGGACCGCGCCTCGGTGGTGGTCAGGCTTTCTTGAACGACCAGGATATCCGTTTGCATCCAGACAATGGTACACGTCAGCCATTCCAGGTCGGTCGGTGGAATAGAACGATCCGGCCGGTCAGGCGGGCTGCCATGGGGGAACCACCGGATATTCCACGTTCCGACCCGCAGGACGTCCGGATTGGGGACAGCCATGCGGCCGCCATCCTTGACAACGCGTTCACAGTGCGTCGAAGATTTCCACACCAATGCTTCTTCCGCGGAAGAGCTTTGATGGACAGCAGGATGATGACCTGCTTCAGAGGCGTATGCAAAAACGGCGTCGAGACCACCGAACGTTGCAACGACAATGAATCCGGCAACCCAAAAGCAAACCTGCATCACGATCTCCCGCGTATATTCATACCAGACCTTGACCCCAAAAGCCTACCCCGTGGCGCGTGGATGGACGTTGCCTGTTGGGACATGGGGCGACACGGCATGCTCATGAGCAATCTTCCAAAACTACGTATATAAAGCTAAAGCTGATTGAGGTGAGGCATGGCATCGACAAACATCAATAGTGAAATCGCCGCCAAGGCGATCCTTCGCCCGATTGAGCAGGTGGCGCAGGAAAAATTGGGGCTTGGCCGGGAAGCGCTGGACTTCCATGGAAAGTATAAAGCCAAGATTCCGTTTACCTTACCCGGCGACGTGAACGAACGACCGGACGGGAAATTGATCTTGATGACGGCCATGACGCCCACGACGGCCGGGGAAGGCAAAACGACGACATCCGTCGGCCTGACCGATGGCTTGGCGAAGATCGGGAAAAAAGCCATGGTGGCCTTGCGGGAACCCAGCCTGGGGCCGTGTTTCGGAATGAAAGGCGGCGCCTGCGGAGGCGGATATGCCCAGGTCGTACCCATGACCGACATCAATCTGCACTTTACGGGAGATTTTCACGCCATTACCTCGGCGCATAATCTGCTTGCGGCGATGGTGGATAATCATCTGTATTGGGGCCATGCCCCGTTCCTGGATGCGCGGCAGATCAGTTGGCGGAGGATCATGGATATGAACGACCGGTCGTTACGCCAGATCGTCACGGGGTTGGGGTCTGCCGTGAACGGCTTTGCCAGGGAAGGGAACTTCGACATCACTGCGGCCTCCGAGGTCATGGCGGTGCTGTGCCTGGCGACGGACCTGCACGATTTGCAACGGCGGCTGGGGAACATCAAGGTCGGGCTGACTCCGCAAAAGGAATTTGTCTTTGCCAGGGACGTGAAAGCCCAAGGTGCCATGACTGCGCTGTTGAAGGACGCGTTGAACCCCAATTTGGTCCAGACCCTGGAAGGCAATCCCGCCTTTGTGCACGGCGGGCCGTTCGGCAACATTGCCCATGGGTGCAATTCGGTTGTCGCCACGAAGTCGGCCTTGAAACTGGCGGACTACGTTGTGACCGAAGCAGGGTTCGGCGCGGACCTGGGAGCGGAGAAATTTTTCAACATCAAATCCCGGCGGGCCGGGCTGAAGCCGGATTGCGCCGTGGTGGTCGCAACGGTCAAGGCGCTGAAGCTGCACGGCGGGGCCGATCCCAAAGAACTGACCACGGAAAACCGCGACGCGCTCAAACGCGGCCTGCCGAATTTAGTCCGCCACTTGGACAACGTGAAGAAATTTGGGGTCCCCGTGGTGGTGGCCATCAATGAGTTTACGAGCGATACCAGGGTCGAATTGGAACTGGTCCATGAAGTGTGCGCCGGGCGAGGAGTAAAAGTGGCCCTGGCGAACCATTGGGCCAAAGGCGGGGACGGCGCCGCGGCGTTGGCGGAATTGGTGGTGAAGACGATCGACGACGAACCCACCGGCTTTCAGCCCCTCTATGCCGATGACCTGCCGTTGGCCGAAAAAGTCCGGACCATCTCGAAAGAGATCTATGGCGCGGATGATGCAGACGTTCCACCGGCCCTGCTCAAACAGTTCGAGGAACTGGAAAACAAAGGGTACGGCGGGTTTCCCATCTGCATGGCTAAGACCCAGTACAGTTTTTCAACCGACCCGGACAAAAAAGGCGCGCCCACCGGGTTTACGATCCCCATTCGAGAAATCCGGCTGTCCCTGGGGGCTGAATTTCTCGTCGTCTTGACCGGCGGCATCATGACCATGCCCGGACTGCCACGCGTCCCCGCTGCCGAAGCCGTAGGCCTCGACGCAGATGGGACGATTGTCGGGTTGTTCTGATGAAATTTAGTGAACTTGTGAGATTGCTTGAGCAACACGGGTTCAAAATGACGAAGGAGAAAGGGTCGATTCGTTATTATGCGAAACATGGGATAGACAGACTTATCCGCGTTGACTATCATGGATCAAAAGAAGTTCCGACAGGAACCTGCCAAGCGATTCTGAAGGCTGCCGGGTTATCCAAAAAAGGGGAAGGAAAGCATGATTGATCTGGAGTATTCGTTAATCATTGAAGCAACTGACGATCCCAATTTTTTTGGGTTTTATTCGGAGGAGCTTAAGGGATTCACCGGAGTCGGTCACTCCATTGAGGACTGCGTCTACAAGGCTAAATGGGGCATGCAAGAGCATGTCTCTTTTCTAAAAGAAACAGGACTCTCCATCCCATCCCGTAACCCTGATCCGACCGTGGTGATTCAAAATCAACGGCAAACGCAAGCCGTCAAAGGGTAACACGTCTTTGTGTTTTCATCGCCACGGCTTATGCAAGACCTTTACCATGGCGAACGTCATTGATACGAAAATAAATCCCTTCCGTCATTTGTATGTTGCTCAGTCATTCCCTTCGACTTCGCTTCGCTCAGGGCGAACGGGTGAGGATACTCCGTGTATCCTGAGCGTAAGGCGCCAGGCGCCTGAAGTCGAAGGGTCAGGACAGGCGTTGACAATTTTCACTGCCTTTTTGCGTCATTCCTGACGTTAGTAATCGGGAATCCAGTGTCTTTTGTTTTCACGAACGAAAAAATAAAAACTCTGGATCCTCGATTAAAAATGTCGAGGATGACAGAGCAGTACCATGTGCCCCATTTTTATCCCTTGGGATGCAGGCGGCAAGCCTGCATGGGGGATTCCTGTATATGTTCAGTTATTTCCTTCGCCTTCACTCTGTTACGCTCAGGACAGGCGCTTCGCTCGGCATGACCATTCTAAATGTGGCTAACCCCTCACGCTGTCAACGAATGACTGAACATTGACAATTCTCAAGGTCTGCTTGGGCTGAGTTCACTTGCGCAACTGATTTAAGCGAACCCAATCGCCGGGCGCACGCTCGTAGTTCCAAAAGGTCCAGCCGTTGCAAGACCGGTTGCAGACTGCCTTCGCCGCGAGCGAAGGGGAAAAATAAGTATTCCCTGCAAAACGGATTGTCCCATTTTTTGCAACCCTGGCCGTGACGGTTTTGTTTTTGAACTTTGCTTTAAGCTTCAAAGGTGGGGAGATATTGGAAATATATTTGGAAAGAACCGGCAATTGTCCTTTACGGTTTTTGGGAGAAGTTACTCTTGGCTTGACTGGCGTCTTTCTTTTGCGGCCTCCGATGAGATCTTCATACTCTATTCGTTGCTGTTGACGAATAGCCTGACCAAGCTGGTTTCGAAGATTTTCTGCCTTTCCAAAGGTGCCCACCAATTTATTTCCAGGCGGACTGACAATCCTCAGGACAAGAGATTCCAATTCTTTGATGTGACTATCACCAATCGTGAGATACACACTGAAGCGGTCCCATGACTGTCCATGTCTATCCCGCAAATGATGTCGGAGTCGATTTCTGAGATTGCTCGCCAGGCTCACGTAATAAAGCCGGTTCCCGCGATACAAGGCATAGACCCCATGCCGCTTGGCCACGTATTCCCGAATCGTGCCTTGATATTTCTCTAAGGCCGACCGGGAAATCTTTTCAAGATACTGACAAACAAGCGGTGTGCGTTTGGCCATTGCTTATGTTCTCCTTTAAGGGCGTTATCAGGATGGAAAGGTAGGTTGAGTGGTCAGTGACTCTAGTTATGCAAACAATAAAAAGAGACACATTCACTGCACGCTACCGTTCAGACGTGATACAAAATTTTCGCGATCTGACCAGATGAGAGGTTCTACATCATAAGCTCGAAGGGCAGATAAATGTCCATCATTAGGGGAACGGATAGAATCGTTAATCACGGCAAGAGCCTCAATTGGCTCCGGTCGTATGGCACGAATGTCGGCAACAGCGAATGCTAGGGAGGTGGCATTATCTTTTGATAGATTGTTTATTGTTTGTAGGATGCGTTCCGCTTTCCCATTTGTTTTAGGAATGCCAAAATCGAATTTATGATCAAGCCCGCTTTTACCGCTGAGTTTAAAGTCGGAAAATGCAGGAATATGATGGGTTTCCAGGAAAAGGGCTACATCTTCTTTGAAGAGGGTAAGGACATGTTCTTCAGCCATGATAAACATATCGTTAATCGCCAAAATGGCTTGAAGAAGATTGTGCTTTTTTTGTGGAAAATCTTCGACTAAAGCTTCAATGTAAATTTCGTCTTTGTCGAGTTTCACGCCAAACCCATTCAGGATGGCGGTCAGGTGGGCTTCACGTTTTGGAGTCGAAAACTCCATGTTACACGAACGAAGGTCGCGGATTGTATACCCATCGTCGGTTAGATAGAAAAGGGCATCTCTTTTCTCGACATAGATTTCAATGGCGTCATTATGTCTATCCAAAAATGGTGTGGAAATTTGACAAGAACCATCAACCTCCGAAAAAACAAATTCCTGTTTGAGCCAGCGAAGATATTCATCTATGAGTTGTTGGCATTCCATCTTGTTAATCAGATTGAGGTCTGGATCTGTGGCCATTGGTCAACGAAACAAAACCTCATAAATAGTTCTAGCGCGACAATCCCATCGGTTATTGAATCATTTGTCCAGTTTGGAGCCTCATGAAGTTCGTAGGCTACTTTATCGTCAAAGCCTTCGTGGTACAGATGAAGATGAGTTCCGCTAATCCAAACTCCTGGTTTGTAGAAACAATCGGGTGGGTTTTTATGACGTGGTCCATTCAGTTCAAGTCGGGCCAAAACAATCACCCGCCGTGCACGAGTTTGGTACTTCAGGCGTAGGCGGTTCCGATTCCCCCGTTCAATCGTGAGCAAAAATCCCTCTCGTCGATCAACTGACCTAAGTTCTCGGTCGTAGTCCATAGGCTCCATGAGACTGAACTTAATTGGGTCCGGCTCGACGAAAACCTTGGGCATCTGGAGTAGGTTGGCAGCCTCAAGTTGGTTTAATGGCATCTAAAATTCTCACTCCAACAGCTATGAATTGCGCCTCTCCTTTAAAGACTTTGTCGAGGCTGGAGGGGAGGAGGGCGTCGAGTTCGGTAGTAAATCTAGTTATACAAACAATAGAAGGAGATATATTCACTGCAAGCCACCGTTTAACCGTGATGCAAAGTCCTGGCGGTCTGACCAGAGTAGAGGTGGTTGGGTCAGATTGTGCTTCACACATGTTTTGGGGCATGACCTTCCGTTTATTGAGCATGGTTATGACTCACCTTTTGCAAGCTGTCTCAAAATTTTGGAAAAGATGCGAATCACTCGGTAGCAACACATGACTGCAGTTGCCGTGATAAAGACCCACAGCCCAGTAAAGATGACGGAGAACATCCAGCCGCTTGCATTTACATGTAGACTCAATACCATTCCTGTCCCCGTGACAATTGTTGTGACGAATGACCAATTAACTGCCTTTACGACATATCCGACCAAATGACCATAAACGCCTCCTTGTTTTAAACCCTTGATGACGCTTCGTTCATCTATAGATAAGATAATAGATTGTGCGGTCAAGAGAAATCCGACCGCGATAGCACTTATACTTGTAACCACTGGGAAAAGGGCTTTAGCCGTTGAAGTTACGTCGATCACTCGATGGAAATAAAGATAGAATAAGGTTACAACAAGACTTAGAGTATTCGGGTACCAGCGCTCGATTGTTTCAGATGTCATTGTGGGTCCTCATTGTCCTGAGAACATTTCTAGTAATTCCTGTTTTCTGGAAGAGAAGGCTTCCTGGACGGCATATTCCCGCTCAGATGAAGAAAGCGTTCGACCAGACTTCAATTCAACTTCAATTTCCTCAACCATTCGATACTCAATCAAATCTATAACAGATTTTTCTCCATCCTCGGTTTTGCCCGATATTTCAAATTTATGAATGGCACTTTCTCCCTGTTGATTAAACTGTACAAATGATTGAGCAAAATCTTTGACCCATTTGAGCGATCCTCGTTGTTTGCCCATCGAAACCGTCAGCGCCAGGTTTGGAGATTCAAATTGATTCATTAGTCCTAGCATGGATTCAACGCCTTGTCCTGAGCCTTTAAAGGTGGTCATGTTTTCTACGCCAGCAATATTCAGAGACATTTTCCGCACGACTTTCATATCTGCAAGGCGCTGCAATCCGTCTTTTTGCAGAATTGGCTGCAGTTCGATTGATTCCACAGACCCTTTTTCTTCAAAGTACCAGGCAAACACTCCGGCTGAAACCCCATAACGGTTTCGTTGGATACCAAGGACTTTAGTCGGGAAATGATATAAGAAAGCAGTCTCTTCTCCAATCCCTTCATCATCTTCGAGGTCAATGGACGAAACGTCTCCACTAAGTTTGACCTTTAGTGGTAACTGATCCATTCGAATTCGTATCATTTCACCTGTCCAGGAATCTCCCGTTTGCGATGCTTTTTGTAACCTGAACGGGTAAGCATTTCTGATAGCATTTCGAGTATGGTCGTTAGGCGAAATATTGACGGCATTTAAAATGGACTCAAATGGATTTGGAAAGTCATCTGGAAGGACGACTTTAAAGAAGTCCACTTTTAATTTTCTGGTCATAAAGGCGATCCCTTTTCAAGCGATTTTAGAAGATATATAGACCTTCGCTAGGTCCAAATGCGACTTTGTCTCTAGGGGCAGGCTTGAGATTCATGAGAAGAATTCAGAAGTTTCCCTGTAATGAGTTTAGCTTTTTCGTAGTCTCTGACAATTTTGTCTTTACAACCTACCTTTAAAGGCTTTGTCGAGGATAGAAGGAAGGAGTGTATCGAGTTGGGCGGCGCTCTCGGTTTGCAATTGCTTTAGCCCACCTACTTTAGTCTGAAGGTTGTCCAAATAGGCGACGATGCAGCGCTGCTTAGAAAGTGAGGGGACACGGCAAGGCAGGGAAGAGACAATCTTCGAGTTCACCCCCTCGCGTGTTGCTCCTCTAATATTTTCTTCAAGATATGCTTTGACGTTTTCTGAACACCGAATCGTCCAGTGAATAAACTTCGGTTCAACACGAGACCGATTTAAAGCCACTCTTATAATGTGGTAGTTAATAAGCCAACCGTCAGCTTCCCTCGGGACGATACAACAACGGCCTACGGTTCCCATTCTTGCAAATAACATATCGCCCTCTTGTACAGCATATCTCGTAAGTTGGCGAGCCTTATCTTCTGAAACATGTTTCGCTCCGCTTACATCCAACCCACCGTATTGGACGTTTCTAATAGTGAGAACAGGAACACCAGAGTCTTGAAACTCCTGTGAATTAAGTTGCGCTCCAAACGGCCCAGTCTGGATGCCGTCACGGGAGGAATCAAGCCACTTTTCGAGTTCAGTGGCAGGTTCAATAATTGTTCCCAAGGTTTTTCCAGCTATGATACTAACTACTCTATCGGCTTCTTTAATAATTTCTCCACGGCTCAATTGGGCTTCTTCAATCTTGGCTGCAAGGGCTTCGATGCGTTCTACAATTCGTTGCTGCTCTGCTGGACGGGGAAGCGGGATTTCAATCTCTAGGAATCGCTCGGGTCGGATTCTGTTCTTTCCACTTGTGCCGCGAGATTTGTCGTTGCATTGATCCCAGAAGAATTTAGTTTTGGTAATCCAATGAACCCATCGTGGTTCAAGTTTCTCTCGAGTGGGATGAAAGGTGGGAAACTCACTGGATACATAGGAGCCTGCCAAGCTTGTTGGGACTAGAGCAACACTACCGTTTCGTGCCCAAATCTTATTTACAATTACATCGTCTGCTTCAACTCGCGACAATTTCTTATACTTGGTCGCTCCACCATCAATTGCTTCCCGTTGATAAGCGCCCTCGCCCCAGAGTTTGACACCTATTTGTCGATAACTTATTCCCGGAATTGGGATTGCGGGTCGTTCTATCGGAATTACTAATCTTTCAAGTCGAACCATTGGCCATTTGCTCATGTTGCATTTCCTTCGAGCAGCTTTTTTATCTCCCCCATGATTTCAATAATCCGCTGTTCTTTTGTGATGATGCTGTCAAGCAATTGCTCCGGGGGGAGGTGCTCGATGTCTTGTTTGTTCTTGGGGTTTTTGATGTCGAGATTGCAATTGTTAGCCAGTAGGTCTTTTGCTGAAACTTTCCACGCTCGGTCGGTTTCTTTACGTTTCTTCCACCAAGCGAGGCAGTCTTTGAATTCTTCAAATTGCACAGGCATGGTTTTGGTGTATTGTTTGCGGTTTTCAGGCAAAGGTTGTTCGTAATACCAAACATGCTTGGTCGGGCCTGACCTATCGAAAAACAGCAAATTGGTTGGAATGCTCGTATAGGGTGCGAACACGCCATTGGGCAGGCGGACGATTGTATGAAGATTGAAGTCCTTTAACAATTCTTCTTTGATACGGGCGCAGACTCCATCACCGAATAGTGTTCCATTGGGCACGACAACTCCAGCACGGCCTAGTTTTGGTGATCGCCGAAGTTTTCGCATGATGAGTTGCAGAAAGAGAAGAGCGGTCTCGGAGGTTTGTTTGTCCTCGGGGAAATTCGACAAAATGCCACGCTCCTCTTCTCCACCGAACGGTGGATTCGTAAGGATCACGTCAACGCGGTCCTTGTCCCTGATTTCGTTGAGGGGAAAACGGAGGCTGTTGCCCGGGTCGATCTTGGGTGACTCCAACCCATGCAGCAGCAGATTCATTTGTGCCAGCAGGTACGGCAGTGGTTTGGCTTCTCCTCCGAATAGACTCTTGGTCTGAAGAGTTTTTCGTCGCTGGACGGTCACGCATTGTTTTTCCAAATGGGTGTAGGTTTCCACGAGAAATCCGCCGGTTCCGCAGGCCGGATCGAGTACGGTTTCCCCAAGTTGGGGATCCGTGACCTGCACCATGAATCGTACGACCGTTCGCGGGGTGTAGAACTCCCCCGAATCTCCGGCGGCATCGCGCATTTCTTTTAGCAGGGATTCGTAAAGGTGCCCGAGCGTGTGGATTTCCTCACTTGAGGTAAAGTGAATGTTGTTGACCTTGTTAACGACGTCCCGTAGGAGGTATCCGTTGATCATTCGGTTAATGGTGCCCTGAAATACTGATGCAATGACGTCGCGACGGTCGCCGCCATTGGTGCCTCGAAGTCCGCGCAAATAGGCAAAGAGACCGGCTCCACGATTGCCGTCCGGCCTGACGGCTTCGTCGTTGTTCACGAAGGCAATGAGTTCATCCCCGGTGATGCCATCAGGCTTTGCCGCCCAATCGCGCCAGCGATACGGTTGCTCAATAGTGGGGCGGAAAGGTTCTTTGGCAAGTTCGGCTTCGATTTCTCGATTATGTTCCAGGTCATCGAGAAATTTGAGAAACATGATCCAAGTCAGCATGGGTAGGCGATCGAGATCGCCGTTCAGCCCTTTGTCTTTCCGCATGATGTCGCGTGCGGATTTGATGAGGCTGCCGAGTCGTTGCGCCGTGGTCAGGGGGTTAGTGGGGGTTTTTGTTTTGGCCATGGTTTTGCTGCATATCACTTTAAGATTTCTTTGGCAGTTGGTCTTTCCTTTTTCCAGCGGATAGATCGAGTTGATTCCAGTAGGCTGTAAGGCGTTCGTAAGCGGTCTCCAGGGTTGTAGCGTCCACGTGACATTCGTCGGCCACTGCTTCATACGGGTCTCTCCATTCCTCAGGAGGAGGCATAAGCTTTGTCGGCAGGGGATAGGTATTTCGGCGAGCAAATGTGTTTTTCAGGGCTTGAATAATTTGTGCGGGTTCAGGAAGGCCGTTTTCTATCAAGAGCACGAGATCAATCAAATCTCTGACGCGTGATGATTTTCTTGGGAAAGTATAGGCATGGATTTTCTCCGCGAACTGCTGGTCGAGTGGCACCATGGCAATTCGTGCCGGAGGAATGCCTGCAAAACTCAGGAGTTCATGTCCGGTGATCCATTCGGGCTCAGATGTCGCGGCATCTCCAAGCCCCACGTCAAGGTTGAATCTGGCAAACAGTCGGTTATCCAGTTGCGCGTTGACCGGGAATCTCGCACCTCCAAGTGGAGCCGCTCGCAGGTCAGCCGTCGCTGCACTCAAACGAAAGGTAAACCAATCATCCAGTTTTCTTGCAAGGTCATCTTGCAGGAGTTCCCGGAGCATTTGTTGCGGATTTTGTCTTTGAAGGACTTGGCCCGGGGTATCGTGCATGCAAAGGTCAATGTCCTTGGTCGCTCGTGCCACCTCTTGAAGGCGAAGTTCGATGGCATATCCTCCTTTCAGCAACCAGCGAGGATGTTTTTCCATAAAGAGTCGTGCAAGCAGACGTTCAAAGGCCACGCGGCGACGCAAACGGCTTAAGTCGGTCCCTTGGTTTTTGGCAAATTGTTTCAGCCTCTCTTCCAACGATTGCCGAAATGCCCCTGCCGTGGCGAACCGACTTGGCCCGTCCACTATGCGACCTCCATGCTTTCAACTGTTTCAATGGCAACCCGCAGTTTGGTTTTTGAGTGGTCGGGGAGAGTATTGGAGAGAAGCTGTTTACTCTGGAGAATACCTTGCTCGAAAGCATCACGGATTGCTCCTTCAAGAAGATCCTGGCTGATGGAACTGTTTGCCACGTCGAGCAGTGTCCGGAGAGGCGTTGTTACATTAAACCCGCGGCGCCGTTCAATCTCGTCTGGCTGGAGCACGGCTCTGTGGGGTATGCATCCGCCGGGAATTTTCTTTCGAAAACCGGGAGGGACCGTGAGGTGAATCCTGCTCGGCATCACGTCTCCAAGTTCATGGATTGCCAAAGCTGTTTCATGAGAAACAGTCGCTTGGATTTCGCCTCGTTGATTGCGGCTCCAAAGAGACCAACGGATCAGGTCTTCGTATTCACTTTCAGGGTAGGTGCGCAGGCGATAGACTCCGTGGTCTATCTGTTCCCAATTGCCTCGATTTTTGTGGTGATGGTGTTGCCTATAGGTATAGCCGACCGAGAGAGCCTGGGCGGCGGTGAAGTAGCCTTCCTGTTCTCTGGCAATCTGGGTTAGTGCTCGTTCTGTTTCCCGTGGATCTCTTTTCATAAATCAAAAACCTTACATTTAATGTAAGCATTATGGGCACATTATCTAGAAAAAGAAACAAGAAAATTACATTTAATGTAAGGTTTTTGCTGAATTCGTCTATGCTGCATACAGAAGAGATTGAAGTTGGTGGACGGCTGCTCGTAATTGGTCGGGTCCTCCGAAGAGGTTGGTAATCTCCACCACATTTCCGTGGTTGGAGAGCGGCGGAACTTTCAGGATATCCGGAATCAGGAATTGGGCTGTTCCATGTTCGGCGTATTTTTCCAAGAGTTCGTTCAATATTGTTTGTGCTTCTTGACTATATTGGTCGAAGAAGTCTTTTTTCTCTTTGCGAAGCCGGTCTGCGCGTTCTCTTCGTGTGCGAAGTGGTGCATTAAAGGCAACGTGGCAGAGTAGGTCAAATGGGTCGGCTTGAGGTTGCTGGGTCACGAGGGCAAGTTGATCGAAGTCGATCCCTCGTTCAGTCAGCTTTTCGATGATTTCTGAGCGTTTTTCCGGGTTAGCCCACTGAGTTTTGAGGTGGGCGGCTGAGGGATACAGCGTTCTGACTTTGTCTGCGGCATAATCCGTAAACTTGACCACTGACAGTTGTTTGCCGTCCGGATCAAGTTCGTAGACTAAATGGGCAGCAATTTCGACTTGTCCTTCATCAAAATAGTATTTTCTGGGCAGTCTTTCAGCATCATCTCCAATCGTTTGCTCTGATGGGTAAGATTCCTCTGTTTCTGCGGAGATTTCGCGATCCTCAATGATTTCATAGGTCGTGGGGATGGCAATGCCATCTTCGTCGACTTGTTCTTCAGTGATGAGTGCGGGTTCTCCATCGAAGTCCGGATCGGCAAAGAGCCGGGTGGCCGATCCGGTATAATCTAAGATGTTGAAATAGAGTTTCCCGTAATCGTCCCGAACTCTGGTTCCCCGTCCAATGATTTGTTTGAAGTCCGTCATGGAGTTCACTACTTGGGCCAATACGATGTTTTTACAAGTCTCAGCGTCTACGCCAGTGGTGAGCAGTTTAGACGTTGTGAGAATCACCGGGGAGTTTGTTTCTACATCCTGAAATCGTCCCAAGTGACCTCGACCGATCTGGCCTTCTTCCGAGGTGACCCGACAAACGTAGTCCGGATATTGTTGGACAAGGTCCGAGTTGAGATTATTAAGTGCATGGCGCATGGTGTCAGCGTGTTCCTGGTCTACGCAGAACACAATCGTTTTGGCAAAGGGGTCGGTTCTTTTCATAAAGTCGGTCAAATGTCGTGCAATGGCTTCGGTCCGTTTTCGAAGTGCTATTACTCGTTCAAAATCTCTGGTCTGGTATTCTTCGTCAGGGATTTCTCGGCCGTATCGGTCCAGATCGGTTTGGCTCGGTCTCCATCCCACAGCGTCCCAGGTGGTCATGACTCGGTGGACTCGGTAGGGAGCCAGAAATCCATCCTCAATACCTTGCCTAAGACTATAGGTATAAAGCGGGTTACCGAAGTATTTGTAGGTGTCCCGATTGTCTTCGCGAAGCGGTGTCGCCGTCATGCCGAGTTGAAAGGCCGGTGAAAAGTACTCCAGTATCTCACGCCAATTGCTGGCGTCTCGTGCGCTTCCCCGATGACACTCGTCCACGATGACGAGGTCGAAAAAGTCACGCGGATATTCCCTGTAGAGTCCTGGCCGTCGTTCATCTTTCGCGATAGCTTGGTAAATGGCAAAGTACATTTCTCGGCCTTTGCTGGCTTCCCCGTTTTCGATTTTCCAACGGGCGTCCCCCATAGCTGCGAAAATTTTGTCCTTGGGATCATCGATCAGGATATTGCGGTCGGCCAGGTAGAGCATCTTGGGACGACGGTATTCACCGGTTCTATTCCAGCGGCTACTCCAAAGTTTCCAGCAAATTTGGAATGCAACCACGGTCTTTCCTGTTCCTGTGGCCATGGTGAGCAAGATTCGTTGCTTGTCTTTCAAAATCGCTTGCACCGTGCGATTGATGGCGATTTCCTGGTAGTACCGTGGACTTTTTCCGGTAAGATGATTAGATGGAGTTAAGATCTGCTGGGCCGTTTTCTCGTCAGAGATGCTGTAGTGGTTTCGGAAGCGTTGCCAAAGTTCAACAGGAGAAGGGAAGGTTTCTATTTCGCGCTCTTTTCCGGTCGTATAATCAAATTCGATAATACCGTGTCCGTTTGTGGCATATGCGAATTTCAGCCCCAGGATTTCTGCATATTCTTTTGCTTGGGCTAATCCATCTCCTGGCGATCGATGTGCGGCTTTAGCCTCCACCACTGCGATCGTGAAGTCACGGGTGTACCGCAGCAGATAGTCTGCCCGTTTCTGAGGACGACGATGGACCTTGTCGCTTGAACCCACAATCCGGCCATCCGTAAAGGTTTTTTGCTCGGTAAATGAACGAGGATCGTTATCCCACCCAGCTTGTATCAATTTGGGGAGAACGTACTTTCTACAGGTGTCGGCTTCGGTCATCATAAATATAATGAACATTATGCCGTGGTCAGTTGGACTTGTGAAGCTGGAAATCGTTAGAACTGCCGCAATGTTCAGGAAGGAGGGTTCCCTTAGCTTTTCGCCTTCTACGTCGGGGAGTATGCTATGATCACTGGTCAGGTGGGCCATGAACGCATTCAAACTTGAATCGGACTTTTCGCCCAAGGGTGATCAGCGGCAGGCGATTGGCGCGCTGACCGAAGGGGTGCATGCCAGCAAGCGGCATCAGGTGCTGCTGGGGGTCACGGGGTCGGGCAAGACGTTTACGATGGCGAACGTCATTGCCGCGGTCCAGAAGCCGACGTTGGTCGTGGTCCACAATAAAACGTTAGCGGCCCAGTTGTACCAGGAGTTCAAGAGTTTTTTTCCGCACAACGCCGTTGAGTACTTCGTCAGTTATTACGATTATTACCAGCCCGAAGCCTACATCCCATCCACGGATACGTATATTGCCAAGGACGCCTCGATCAACGATACCATCGACCAGATGCGGCACGCGGCCACGTCGGCCCTGTTGGAGCGCGACGACATTCTGATCGTGGCCTCGGTCTCCTGCATCTATGGCCTGGGCTCACCGGAAGTCTATCACGGCATGTTGCTGTATCTCGAAGAAGGCATGACCGTTCAGCGAGAGGCCATTCTCGCCAAGTTGGTGGAGATTCAATATGCCCGAAACGACGTCGAGCTTCAGCGCGGCATGTTTCGGGCGCGCGGAGACGTGATCGAGATTTTTCCCGCGGCCTCGGATTCGAATACCATCCGCGTGGAATTGTTCGGTGACGTGGTGGAGTCGATCTCCGAAATCGATCCCTTGACCGGCCGGTCACTTGGGCGTCTGTCCAAGGTGCCCATTTATCCGAAGAGTCACTACGTGATCGCGCCGGATCGATATGATCAGGCCCTCCAAGGCATCGAGGAAGAATTGGAGGAACGCCTGGCCCATTTCCGGCAACACGGTCAACTTCTCGAAGCGCAACGCATTGAGCAACGGACCAGGTTTGACCTCGAGATGATCCGGGCCATGGGGTATTGTCATGGCATTGAGAATTATTCGCGGCATTTGAGCGGCCGAGCGCCCGGTGAACCGCCCCCGACGCTGCTGGACTATTTTCCCAAGGACTATCTGTTGATTATTGATGAGTCTCACGTGACGGTGCCGCAATTCGGCGGGATGTACGAAGGCGATCATTCACGTAAGAAGACATTGGTGGAATACGGGTTTCGGTTGCCGTCGGCCATGGATAACCGTCCGTTGAAGTTTCAGGAATTCGAACGGACCATGAATCGGGTCATTTACGTGTCGGCCACGCCCGGGCCGTATGAATTACGGCACGCTAGTACGAGCGTGGTGGAACAGATTATCCGGCCGACGGGTCTGATGGATCCCGTGATCGAGGTCAAGCCGGCCAAGGGGCAGGTGGATGATTTATTGCAGGAAGTGAAGGCGGTCATTGCCAAGGGTTTCCGGGTGTTGGTCACGACCTTGACGAAGCGCATGGCTGAGGACTTGACGGAATACTACCACGACTTGGGGGTGAAGGTGCGGTATTTGCACTCCGATATCCAGACGCTTGAGCGGGCGGAGATTATTCGCGACCTGCGCAGGGGCGTGTTTGACGTGCTGGTCGGCATCAACCTGCTGCGTGAAGGGTTGGATCTTCCCGAAGTGGCGCTCGTCGCCGTGTTGGATGCGGATAAAGAAGGGTTTTTGCGCGGTCACCGTGCGTTGATTCAAACCGCTGGGCGCGCGGCCCGGAACAGCGAGGGCAAAGTCGTGTTGTATGGCGACACCATCACCGATTCCATGCAGGTGACCATCGAAGAGACCGTGCGTCGCCGTCAGATCCAGGCCCGGTATAATCAGGAAAATGGGATTACGCCGGAGACCATCAGGAAGCGTATCCACGATCTGGACTATCACGTGGCCGAGGCCGATTACATGGACGTGGGCATCGCCGCGGAAGAGGAAACCGTCTATGCCGCCGACGTGGAGCAGGCCATGGCTTCCCTGGAACGGGAGATGAAGGCGGCGGCCAAGAAGTTGGAATTCGAACGGGCGGCGAAGTTGCGTGATCGGATTCGGGCGTTGCGGCAGCAAGAATTGTTGTTTGGAGAAACGATACGCTGACGGACTCCGCCGCCGTTGGCCACGTGGGGTTAGGTTCCTTAGACGTTTTTGTAGAGATACATCCCGAGTAAAATGCCCAGGATCGTGAGCAGGTTGACTTTGAACAGGAAGCCGAGGGTCACCTTGATCAGGACCAGGTTGACGGTCAGGGGCGGATCGATGCCCGGTGTCAGCGATCCTGCAAAAATGGTTTGAATCTGTTCCGAGGGTGAAAAGACGGAGAGGATTTCACCTAACATTCCACCCAGTAGACCACCGATAAAAATAAACCCCAGTAATCTCCAGCCTGTTTTTTTCATGGGCGCTTTCGTTGAGACCGAAAATCGAGAAGGCGTACTCCCACAAAATAAGGAAAATTACGGCGAACGTACGGCAATTTCCCATGTAAGTCAAGAAAGCGGTTTTCTTGACAGTCTTTTTGAGTCTTGATTAGACTATGCGAACTTTTTTCGTATTTTCCAATAGTTAGGAGTTTTTCGTGTTTTCGTCTCTCACCGAAAAAATTGACGGTGTTCTCAAAAAACTACGGGGTACCGGTGTTCTCAAAGAACAGGACGTCATTCAGGCCTTGAAGGAAGTCCGTTTGGCTCTGCTTGAGGCCGACGTCAATTTTCGAGTCGTCAAGGACTTCATCGGCCGCGTGCAGGGAAAAGCCACGGGCAGCACCGTCCTCGAAAGCCTGACTCCCGGCCAGCAGGTCGTCAAAATCGTGTGGGAGGAATTGCGCGACCTCATGGGCCATGAACATTCCGGCCTGTCACTCGCTTCTCAACCGCCCACAGTCGTGATGATGGTGGGCCTGCAAGGAGCCGGGAAAACTACTACCTGCGGCAAACTCGCCCGGGTATTTACCCAACAGGGAAAGCGCGTGTTACTTGTTGCGGCGGACCCCCGTCGTCCGGCTGCTGCGGAACAGTTGGCTGCCTTGGGAGCCAGCCTGGACGTTCCCGTGCATCGGGCCGACCGGCCGTTGGCGACCCGTGAAGAGGTCGTGCGTTTTTGTTCGGAGGGCGTCCTGCGTGGTCGTGACCATGGTTATGACGTTGTGATCCTGGATACCGGCGGCCGGTTGCACGTTGATGATGAATTGATGAGAGAACTGGAATCCGTCAAAGCCGGCGTGACTCCACAAGAGGTGTTGTTGGTCGCGGATGCGATGACCGGCCAGGAAGCCGTCAACGTGGCAGAACGGTTCGATCAACGCTTGGACGTGACCGGCGTGATCCTGACAAAGATCGAAGGCGACGCGCGAGGCGGTGCCCTGCTTTCGATGCGTGCGGCAATCGGAAAGCCGGTCAAGTATCTCGGCGTGGGTGAAAAATCCGATGCCCTGGAACCCTTTCATCCCGATCGCATGGCCTCCCGGATTTTGGGAATGGGCGACATTTTGTCGCTGATTGAAAAGGCGCAACGGTCTTTCTCGCAGGAACAAGCCCTGGCGCTGCAGAAACGGGCCTCGAGCAATACCCTGACCCTTGAAGATTTTCGCGACCAGATCAAACAGGTCAACAAGTTGGGGTCCATGGAACAAATTTTGGGGATGTTGCCCGGAGCCGGGAAACTCAAGTCGATGATGAACGCCGGGATGAGCCAGGATCTGCCGGAAAAGGAAATGAAGCAAGTCGTCGCAATGATTGATTCGATGACACCGTACGAGCGTTCGGACCATACGATCCTGAACGGCAGTCGCAAGAAGCGCGTGGCCAAGGGGAGTGGAACTTCCGTTCAGGAGGTCAATCGGCTCATCAAGCAATTTCTGACGGCACGCAATATGTTGAAGTCATTGACCGGGGGAAGGCCCGGCAAACCGGGGAAATTGGGAAAACTCAAGAAGCGGGGAAAATTGATTCGTGCCCTTCAATCCCCCTAGGGTGTATTTCTGGCTATGAGCCACGTATAATATTCAGTTTTTGAAGAAATTCATTTTGCAGGAGGTATAGAGTCGTGGCAGTACATTTACGTTTAACTCGCATGGGCCGGCACAAACGGCCCTTTTATCGGGTGGTGGTCGTGGATTCCAGGGCGCGCCGGGATGGTAAGTACATCGAGATCGTCGGGACGCATGACCCCTTGAAGGACCCGGCTGTCACGAATTTGAAGTCGGACCGGGTGTTGGATTGGCTTCACAAAGGTGCCCAACCCTCGGTGACCGTTCGTACGCTCCTTCGACGCTCGGGAATTTTAAAGACGTTCGAAGAATCGAAAAAGAAGGCGAACGCCTGATCGTTTTGTTCGATACGGGGCATCGGGATCTCGACAAGCGTGCACGTCGGAACCTTGACGGATGAGAGAACCGTGACGTCGCTGAAGCACATGGTCACTGTCGGGAAACTGGTCAAGCCCTTTGGCGTGAGAGGGCAGGCCCGGGTTCTTTCACTCACGGACGTTCCGAACAGGTTCGAAAATCTCAAGGAAGTGACCCTGGAGTCGCCCACGGGCCAAACCCTGGTAACCACGGTCACGGACGTCCATTCGGACGGCCGGTCCTATCTCTTGCGATTCGGGGCATTCTCGACGCCTGAAGAGGTAGGGACCTATTGCGGGGCGTGGTTGAAAATTCCTCGAACGGAGGTTCCTCCCGCACCGGATGGTCATCATTACCAGTTTGAATTAATCGGGTTATCGGTACAGGACGAATCGGGCCACGTGCTTGGGACGTTGGAGGAAGTGATGGCTTTACCACACCAACACGTATTCGTGGTGCGCGGACCGGACAAGGAATATCTCTTGCCCGCTTTACGGAAATGGATCACGTCGGTCGATCCCGTCGGAGGCGTCATGATCGTCAAGCCGAGCGTGGAATGGGTGGGTCACGATGCAGTGTGACGTTTTCACCTTGTTCCCGGAAATGGTAGAGAACGTCGTATCGCATTCGATTGTGAAGCGTGCCCAGGACAAGCGGTTGGTGTCGATTCGCATCCACAATATTCGTGATTACAGTGACGACCGGCATCGCGTGGCCGACGATACCCCCTACGGGGGCGGGTCCGGTATGATCATGAAGGCCGAGCCTATTTTCCGGGCGGTCGAGGCATTGGGCGAGGACCGGGGTGGCATGCGGATTATCGTGCCGTCACCGCAGGGACGGCCGTTCACGCAAGGCCTTGCCGAAGAGTTGAGCCGGGAAGCGCGACGGCTGGTGTGGATATGCGGGCACTATGAAGGTATCGATGAACGCGTACTGCTCCGGCTCGAGCCCGAAGAACTGTCGCTTGGCGATTACGTCCTGACCGGGGGAGAACTGCCAACCTTGGTGATGCTCGATGCTGCCGCGCGATTGGTGCCCGGGGTTGTAGGGGATCCTGCGTCGGTGGAACAGGATTCATTTGTCGAACCCCTGTTGGATTTTCCCCATTATACCAAACCGCAGACGGTGCGCGGGTACGAGGTGCCTGACGTCTTACTTTCGGGTAATCACGAGGCTATTCGGCTGTGGCGTCGAAAAGAAGCCTTGCGAAATACCTATCGCAAGCGACCGGACTTGTTGCAAGGAGAATCGTTCACCCAGGAAGATCAACAATTGCTGTCGGATATTTCCCGGGAGCGTGAATGTAGGGGGAGTACTCCTGTGTCCCCCCGTGAGAGTGGAGGATAACATCATGAATCGGCTTCAACGGTTAGAGCAAACGTTCCCGACGAACCCGGTGCCCGTCTTTGAAATCGGGGACACCGTTCGTGTGCACGTGAAAGTGATCGAAGGTGAAAAAGAACGGGTCCAGGTTTTTGAAGGCGTGGTGATTGCTCGTAAAGGCAAGAGAATCAGTGAGACGTTTACCGTTCGTAAAATCTCGTATGGGGTGGGGGTTGAGCGGATTTTCCCGGTCAACTCGCCCAATATTGCGAAAATCGACGTGATCCGCAAAGGGAAAGTGCGCCGGGCAAAGTTGTACTATTTGCGCGACAAGATAGGGAAGCGGGCCAAAGTCGCTGAACGGGATTATTTCCGGACTGCCAACAAACCCAAGGCTCCCAAGAACGAACCTGCAGCGACGGCAAGCGCAGAGACTCCGGCAGGGGGTCCTGCCGAATAATTCGACGTCGTGTGACATTGACCGATGACGCCATAGGGTTGGGTGCCGCTGGTCCCACGTGCGATCTCGAAGAGGAAGCACGGACCCGTGGCTATCGACGCGTCGCCGGACTGGACGAGGCCGGTCGTGGACCCCTGGCCGGCCCGGTGGTCGGGGCAGCAGTGATTGTGCCTCGCCGGTTTTTATTGCGAAGCCTCGATGATTCGAAAAACGTGAGTCCCACGGAACGGGAAGAGCTGTATTCGGTCATCATCGAGTCAGCCACGGCTTGGGGGGTTGGCGTCGCGTCCGAGGCTGAAATCGACTCGCTGAACGTGCTCGGCGCGACGCGGCTGGCTTGGCGGCGGGCCGTGAACCAATTGCATGCCCCACCGGATTTTTTGTTGATCGATGGGCACCTGGGGGCTGATTTCGGCATCCCCCATCGATCCGTGATTCACGGCGATCGGCTTTCGTGTTCCATCGCCGCAGCGTCCATCCTGGCTAAAGTCTTCCGTGATCGGATTATGTGCGAATACCACCAGCGGGACCCCCGGTATCGCTTCCACGTCCATAAGGGGTATCCCACGCCGGAGCATCTCCGGTTACTCCGTCAGTTCGGACCGAGTCCACTTCACCGGCACAGTTTTGGTCCGGTGCGACGGTGTCTCTTGCGGGAGGGCGCGTGAGTCTCACCCGGCAACTCCTGGGCAGGGAAGCCGAAGCTGCTGCCGAAGGGTTGCTTCGCCGAAAAGGATACCGGATTCTCGATCGGAACGTGCGGGTCGGTCGCGGCGAGTTGGATATCGTGGCCCGAATGGGAGAGACGCTGGTCTTCGTCGAAGTCAAAGCTCGCCGGACGAATCGTTATGGAGGCGTCGCTTACGCGGTGACGGCACAAAAGAAGCGTCAACTCATTCAATTGGCTGCCCGCTACCTGGCGCGTCGTCGCTTGGAACGTCAGCCGTGCCGGTTCGACGTGCTCCTCTATGATGCCGGAGGTTCTGCGTCCCCCGTGCTTGAACACATCGAAAGCGCCTTTGAGGTGGCCGGCGATGATCGGCGTTGGTAAACACGTGAAACGTCACCATAAGGGCCGGGGAACAGGTGGCCGTGCCGGGCCGTTGTCACGATGATTCAGTTGTTCCACGTCTCCAAGTTCTATGACCGGTGCGTGGCGCTTGATGATGTCTCGTTTCGGATTGACACGGGCGAATGTGTCATCCTCACGGGACCGAGTGGTGCGGGCAAGACCACCCTGTTGAAGGTGATCTTCGGCGCGGAGATTCCGGATTCGGGTCAGATTCTCGTCCAGAACCGCAACGTCGCCAGGTTACGTGGAGGTGCCGTTCCCTACCTGCGGCGCACCATGGGGATCGTGCTGCAGAACTTTCAGTTACTGCCGAAAAAGACCGCCTATGAAAACGTGGTCCTGCCGCTCATCATTCAGGGTGTTAAAAGACGCGAAGCGCGCAAACGGGTGATGGACGTCCTGAAGGCCATCGGCATGGAGCATAAACAGAAGGTTCTCACGGGTGTACTCTCGGCTGGCGAGCAACAACGCATTTGTATTGCCCGGGCCATCGTGAACAGCCCCATTCTGTTGTTGGCCGACGAACCGACGGGTAATTTGGATGCGGACTTGACGATAGAAATCGTGGAATTGTTCAGGCGGATTCATGCCGAGGGGACGACGATTCTCCTGGCCACCCACAACGAACGGGTGGTGGAGCAGATGAATGGCCGGGTCGTTCATTTACAGGAAGGCCGAGTCGTGTCTGACAAGGAGGCTCCCTCGTAATGCGGCTGCTGTATCTCCTGCGGGAGGCGATGAACAATCTCCGCGTAAATCGGGGAAACGTGCTGATCGGCATCGTGACGACCGCCTTCACCTTGGTGTGTTTCGGCGTGTTTTTGTTGCTGTACCTGAACCTGAAAAACGTAACGGGAACGCTTCAGGGCGACGTTGAAGTGATCGCCTACCTGGATCCTGGAGCTTCGGAGCAAGTCGTGTCCCTGATCCAAAAACGTCTTGAGACCGAACCGGCAGTCGTGACGTTGACGTTGGTGTCCAGGGAACAGGCCCTTCAAGAATTTTCCGAACAATTTCCGGAGGAATCGCTCCTGTTGGAAGAGATGGACTCCAACCCGTTACCTGCGTCCGTGGTCGTCAACCTGTCCCCGCGATTTCTGGATACCGAATCGCTGAGTGCGTTTGCGGAACGCGTCAAGCAGCTTCCCGGTGTCACCCACGTGGCGTACAGTCAGGACTGGGTCGATACGTTGACGTTGGTGGTCAGTTACTTTGAGTTGGGAGCGGCGGTGATCGGGATGATTCTGGCCATGGCCACAGTGACGATTATTGCCAATACGATCCGTTTGTCATTACACACCAGAAAAGAAGAAATTGAGATCCTGCGGCTGATCGGTGCGACGGGAGTATTTATTGCAATACCCTACGTGATCGAAGGCACGATCCTTGGTGCCATGGGTGGTGGTCTGTCCCTCGCGTTGCTGAAAGGGGTGTTCGAATTCTTTCGATTGGAACTCGATGCGTCGGGTTGGTTTGTGGGCGTGGAGCATATTCTCCCGATTTTCCCGAACCGGGTCTCGTTTCTTTTGGTGATGACCGGTATGCTGTTAGGATGTGGGAGCAGCATGCTCTCGGTTTTTGGCTTGATGAAGGCGAGAAGCTGATGGAAAAGTCGCGATCCACAACCAGGGTTGAAAAACGTCGCATTGTGCTCGCGTGCTGTGTCGTGCTGTCCCTGGTGTCCCCTTTGTGGTCTTGGGGAGCCTCCCTCCAGGAAAAAATTGAAAAAGAAAAACAGACCCTTCAACAACTCAAACAGGAAATTCGAAAGACTCGGAAACAGCGGGATCAGTCACGAAAGAAACAAGCGGAGGTCTTGCAATCGATCGAGCGTCTTGATCGCCAGTTGCACAAGGAACGGCAGGAATCGACTTCAATCAACCGGGAAATCAAACAAATCGACCGGGAACTGGATAAAATTGACGCGCAGTTGACCGGACTTCGATCGGACATGAGGGAAAAACGTGCCGTGATAGGAACCCGGTTGAAACGACTCTACATGGAAGGACGAGCCGGCTGGATCTCGCCGTTGGTGGCCGCGACTTCTTATCCGCAATTTCAACGCCGTTTGCTGTATCTCTCCTCGCTGGCCAAGTGGGAACGCAACCTGTTTGAGGAATACCGGAGACAGGTGGCTCAAAGTGAGCGACTCCATGCCAAACAAGAGAAAATCCGGGAATCTTTGGTCGCACGGAAGAGTCGTATCGCTAAAAAATTAAGCGTCATTCGAGACGTGAAGTCCCAAAAGCACGTGGTGCTGTCGAGTTTAAAAAAAACCACTCGTTCTCAAGAACTCATGTTGCGCACGCTCGATCAAGCTGAAAGCCGAAAGGAAGTCCTGCTCAAAAAATTGGAGCAGCGCAGTCAAATTGCTTCCGGAACAATCAAGAAACACGCAACGGATGTCTTTCGAAGAGGCGACTTGTTGTGGCCGGCTGACGGAGATTTGGTGGGAGTCTTCGGTCGGCAAAAGCATCCGACGTTTGACACGTACGTCCGGAAGAAAGGGATTGAAATCGCCTCAAAAGAAGGGAGTGACATCAGGGCCGTTTCAGGCGGCCACGTGGTCTATGCGGATTGGCTCAGAGGATACGGACTTGTTGTGATTATGGATCACGGCAACGATTATTTTACGTTTTATGCCCATGCCTCCAAGTTGTTGGTGAAGGAGGGGAAAATGGTGGCGAAGGGAGCCGTGCTCGGGGAAACCGGCTCCTCCGGATTGACTAACAGGAGCATTTTATACTTCGAGTTGAGAAAAGGCACCAAGCCGGTGAATCCATTGCGCTGGTTGGCCAAACGGTGACTTCGTTCCCTTTCCCTTGACGGAAGAGGGCCAGGGTGAGGGTAGAATCTTGTTCATTATCTTTTAAAGAGTTAGGACGTCGTTATGGAAAAGGAACGCTCTTCATTCACGTGGGTTTCAGGGTTGGTGGTAGTCGGGGCACTCGTCTTGGGGTTGATCATTGGAAAGGGCGTTGAAAAAACGGGCTATGCCAGTGAAGCCTACGAGGAACTCAAAGTTTTTGCGGAAGTATTGACCCAAGTCAAGAAGCATTACGTCGAAGAGGTTCAGACGAACGATCTTGTTCATGGGGCCGTTCGTGGCATGCTCAAAACCCTGGATCCGCATTCCGCGTATATGACCCCGGAGATGTATAAGGAAATGAGAGTGGAAACCAAGGGGGAATTTGAGGGCTTGGGTATTCAGATCGGGATCAAGGACCACCACGTCACCGTCATTGCTCCGATTGAAGGAACGCCGGCTCACGCTGCGGGTATCGAAACCGGAGACGTGATTTTGAAGGTTGATGAGACACCGACGAAAGACCTGACGCTGATGGAAGCGGTGCAACGCATGCGGGGGGCCAAGGGGACTTCGGTCACGCTGACGGTCCGGCGGGAAGGGACCCAGGACACGCTGAGCTTCACCCTGATCCGGGATACGATCAAGATTCAAAGCGTCCGATCCCGGCTCCTCGACGATCACATCGGCTACGTGCGGATCTCGCAGTTCCAGGAATCTACGCCCCAGGATCTCGGGAAAGAATTGGTGAAATTGCACGACGATGGCACTCAAGGCCTCATCCTGGATCTGCGCAATAACCCCGGAGGCCTGTTGTCCGCGGCGGTGGGGGTATCCGAGCAGTTTTTGCAGCCCGATACGTTGATCGTGTCGGTTAAGGGGCGTGACGGTCGCAAGGATGAGTATCGTTCCAGCCCGCCGATGGATCCCCCCGAATATCCGATGATCGTCTTGGTCAACCAGGGTTCTGCCAGTGCGTCGGAAATCGTGGCGGCTGCCATGCAGGATTGGGGAAAAGCCGTCATCCTGGGTAAGACGACGTTTGGGAAGGGTTCCGTTCAGACGATTCTTCCGTTGTCGGACGGGTCAGGACTTCGGCTGACCACGGCGAAATATTATACGCCCCGCGGCGAGTCGATCCATTCCGTTGGCGTCAAACCGGATATCGTGGTAGAGCCCAAACCGAGCACCGCGGATGAAGAACCAAAAGAGTCGCCCTCACCGAAAGCGGAGGATGGCTCTTCATCTGAGTCGGACGCCGATGCGGAGAAGCCGAAGGATCTTGAAGCAGAACTCATGAAAAAGGACGTGCAGCTTCAAAAGGCGATCGAGTTGCTCAAGACCTGGAAAGTCTTCAAAGACCTGCACCCCCTCGAATCGGGAGTCACGGGTTGAGGATAATGGCGGTGCTGGTTTTCACGACGCCGTCCACGCCGCGTATCCGGGAAAGGACCAATTCGTTGAGGCTTTCCAACGTGTCCGCTTCAATCTGAACCACGAGATCAAAGGGACCAGTGACGGCGTCGACTTTCTTGACGAGGGGAATACGGGTGATGGTTTTGTACGCACTCTTCGTGTGATCTCCCGTCACGTCAACCATGATAAATGCGGATACGGCCATGTCTTTCCTCTGGAGGAAGGGCGCGCGTAGCCCTTTTCATCGGTTCTGCAGCGAGTGACCTTATCAAAGGCTTTCCTGCCCGGTCAATTACTCCAG
>JAPPLK010000021.1 GCA_028819435.1 Nitrospira sp. | reverse complement strand
CGAACAAGCCAGACACTCTACTTTAGAACTGTCTCCTTGACGGGGAAGCTTACGCTCCTGATTAGAAGTTTCTTGCAACAGGGGGGAAGGACAATCTTTTTTGTCCAACCTACAAGCCAACAGTGCAATAAATATTTGGAGGATCAAGGATTTTATAAAGAATTTCACATCCAGGACAGCGATAGAACAATCGAAGCCTCAACTCGGAGCACCAGTGTTGGACTTCGCAGGATGGTTAAATTCGAGCCATTGTATTTCGATACAATCGCTATGTGGTTGAACAGATTTTTGTCATTGCCCGAGGAGAGCATTAAGGATGCTGTAAATATTCCGCTTTCAGAGATCATTCTGAACGTAGTGGATCATAGCAAATCTTCTTTGGGTTGCTACATTAGCGCTCAAGCGTATCCCAAAGAAGACTGTTTGGTTTTTTCAGTTGCGGACCTTGGGGTGGGCTTTCTTGATACTCTACGTCCTCACTATCCAGATTTACGTACAAACGAAGCGGCGATTGCGTTAGCTGTCCAATCCGGTATATCATCAAAGTCTAGAGGCAGTAATGTAGGTGCTGGGTTATCCATTCTCTGCGGCTTTCTCAAACAGCGTGGGAATTTAGAAATAATTTCCCTTGACGGGGTATGGCATCAGGATACTGCTGGCAACTCGTTAAGTAGGACAATACCCTTTTGTTTCCCGGGATCATGTATTAATATCGAATTTGATAATCAGAAAATCGCAGATTTAATGTGGCAGGAAGACGATGACGAAATTGGTCGTTAAAGACATTGTTGGTCCCTACTGTGGGACATATGAGCGTGGAGCGCAATTGTTTCGTCTGATCTATCCTCTGCTCAAGGCTTCCCCAAAAGTCGTGTTAGACTTTCAAGGAGTCGGTTTAACTTCTTCGTCATTTTTCAACGGAGCTATTGTCAACCTGCTGCCAGAATTTACTGACGAGAACGGAAAGCCGCGTATTGCCTTTTGCAATTTAACGCCACGGGATAAATTTATTTTGCATCACACATTGAAAGCTGCGGAACAGAGGAATCAAACGCTTGCGTAATTCTGTTAGCCCGCTGTTCGCGCCCATCTCCTTATACCGTCGCCTTTTTCCACGCAATGTCTGGGAAAGAGGTGCCAGTGTGCCTCCTGGCTTATCCCCCTCCATCACAAAATGATGACGCGATGGCGTGCGCCAGAACCCGGAATCCGGTAAACAGGCACCATGTCAATGATGACCAGTGTTACCCAAAATCAAACTTCCCGGCGAATCGCCGTTGGCCGTGTTAAGGCAGGAATAGAGTATCCCTGCTGGCCTTCAAATCTTTTCCAAAAAGAGACTACTCCCCCGACCGGATGAAGATGGCGTTTTCGATTCGTTCGAATGCGTTGGTGTAAATCCTGACGTCCAGGATCGGGGTATCCCGCCGGCTGTTCTGGCCGTGGGCCGACGACGACTGTCTCGTCGTCACAAAATTCAATCGCACCCGGGTCCTGTCCTTGATTTCTTCGATGAACGCCGTCGCGACCGTTTGTTCGACGCTCTGAGTCGTCGTGGCCGGTTGACCGCCCAATACCCCACCTAAGACGCCGATGAAAATTTCCGCTTCGGGGCCGATCGACGTGTTCTGCGCGGCGCTTTCCGCATTGATGAACCCGGTGGTCAGGTCTGCGCCTTTGATCGTGTACCCCAGGTCCTGAAAGACCGAGACGACGCTGGCGAACACGATCTTTTTGGGAGATTCATATTCCCGCGTCTGGAGACTCTGAATTTCCAACGGCGTCATGGGAGGTTTCTGTTGTTGTGGACCGACGCAGCCGGTAACGGTGAAAGCTGTAACAAGCAGCACCACCCATATGGTTGTCCGAAACACGTTCACGTGTCCTCCTGCGGGATGTCTCAAGGTGGTCGATAGAAACGCCTGTAGATTTCTGCTGCTCAGAACTTGGACGTTCGGCTTCGGAAGTCATTCACCACGTCGTGTTCATCGAATTTGATGATCAGGGTAATCATGCTCGAACTGCTTTCGAACCCGGATGACCGTGAACTTTGACCGGCGAGAATGATGGTCCAATAGCCTGATTGGCTTGAGGATTGAGAGACCTGTGCGGCTCGCTGGTACGTCCAGACTTCGCGTCCCGCTCCATCACGGGTGGTGATGTTCGGTGATCCAAAATGTTCCAGGACCTGAGCTTTCGTCGTCTTCCCGACGATCAGGTTCATCTGGACGTTTCCCTGCGTGAGCTGCGAATTGCGCTGGGTTAAGGGTTGAGGGGGTTCCACACATGCGCCCAGGGTCATGACCACACCGAGGATGAGCGGCAGTTTGCGAATGTGCGTCATCGTTTTCTCCATTCGTTCAAAAACTGAAGGTCGCTGAAATGGGAATTCTATACTAAAAAAATATATTAACGAAGATTGGATATCAAATATGTGCTACAAGACCGGACAGATTATGTGCTCTCTGCAGGGGATAATAGCGTATATTTTTTCGTTAACGATAAATAACAACTACAAGTCAAACTGAAACGATAGGAGCGGGAAATTATGGGCAGGAATGTAACTATTTCAATGATAAATGCTACAGGTTTTGATTGGGGTGATCTACATACAAATATAGAACGTGGAAAATTCAATCAAGATCCTCCTTCGGTCGTATTGAATGAAAATATGGGTGTTTTTCAGGCTGGAAATCGTACTGGAGCCCAAATAGGGCCAAAGGGGTCTATTTCTTACTCAATGGGCAGTACTGGTGTTCGGGTTTTTATTACGTGGGATCACCCTTTTTCTGCATCTACCAGCACCTATACCTGTTATTCTGAGCCAGAAGGGGAGATTACAGCGACTTTATCTCCGAACAACCCAACAGGCCATAATCAAAGTATCACTTTCACGGTTGAACAAATTTAGGAGAAAGGGGATGGGAAGAAATGCCACGATACATGTCTCTAATGAGACAGGATATATTCTGAGCTATGTCTCAGCCAATATAACGCATGGAAAATTCAATGAAGATCCACCGGCTACGATTGAGGTTGGGAAGATAGGCACATTCAAGGTTGGAAATCGTACGGGCGCAAAAATTGGTCCGAAGGGCTCGGTTACATACAAGCTGAGTTTGACTTCTGAAATTATGGTTGACCTTACTGTCTATTGGGACCATCCGTTTAGTCATACATCCAGTTCGTATACACTGGGATCTCGGCCTGATTGGTTCTCGAGTTATTTTTTGTCTCCCTCAAACCCGTCAGGCCATGATCAAGAGGTTACTTTGCACGTCAGGTTAAACAATTATGGATTTGATCCGGCAAGTTGGATGAGCAACTTGAAAGAGAATGTTAATATCAGGAACGTCCTCGTCCCCGGATCTCATGACAGCGGCACGTACGATATTATACCATCTTCCCATTTGTGCTTGGACGCAGACGGTCAAATTCTGGTTTTTGCCCATAACGTTGGAATCGCAAGTCAATGGACAAAAGCTCAAAGCAATTCGATTTTAGAGCAACTCAATTCAGGCATAAGATATTTTGATATTCGAATCAGTGACGGTTACTACTCTGGCTTGGTAATTAAGGATTTAAGTATTAACAACGTCGTTGGCAGTCCGGTTATTTGTCATTCCGTTGGTGTAACTCCTCCCGCCTCAATTTTAGATGACGTGCAAGAATTCATCAGGAGCAATCCAAAAGAAATCCTCATCCTTAATTTCCAACATTTTTATCATAAGCAAGCGGATGCTTCTGATTTCTACTCTGATTTAATCGGACACATTAAACTGAAATTTGGTTCAAAAATTATTGACCGATGTACTTTTAAGGATAGTATCGAAAATCTCACAATGAAAAATCTCAGGCAGAATGATGCCCAAGTATTGATCTTATTTGACCAAGACCATAGAGTTGAAAAAACATTATCTCCATCAACCGGGAAAAGTTTCAAAGACGTTTATGGCACCATTTATTCTAAAGAAACATCTATTTGGTCAGCCCCTGACTTTCTCTCAAATATATGGCCTAATGCGTCAGATACTGAAAAGCTGAAGACAAAGTTAGACGATATTATTTCTAATAATATGCCAAGCGCGAATCAACTGTTTGTTTTACAAGGAGTGGTAACGCCTGATACTTCAACGTACTTGAATGCCATAGATGGAGGCCTACCAAAGAGCCTTGAAGAATTAGGGAATCATGTCACACCAAACGTGGAATCATGGGTGTTAAATGATTGGGTAGAGAAAGACTTGAATATCATTATGTGTGATTGGATTTCTAATTCCATTATTACTCAATTATGCTATTTGATTAATAAAAAGAAGGGGCTATTCTAACCTGGTGGGTAACACCGCTTATCGCTTGTCACGCTTATGGTGCCGAAGCCGGGACTCGAACCCGGATGGGTTGCCCCACACGCCCCTCAAACGTGCGTGTCTACCAGTTCCACCACTTCGGCGTGACAGAATTATAGGAAGGGGTTCGAATGGTTGTCAATCAACGGAACCTTCGGTAAAATCAAAGGATTCTATTGGTGCTGATCCAAGCTTTGTTGATGTCTGATTCTTCTCACCACGCGTCCGGTTCTCCCCCCAGCAAGGTTGCGGCATTTTTTGATGTCGATAATACCTTGATTCCCGGTCAATCCATTGAAATTCATTTCGTCCGGTATCTGTGGAAAACCGGTCTGTTATCCAATCGCGTGTTGTTCGACAGCGCTCTGTACCTGGTCTTGAACATTCTTGAGCTTTCCCTGAGACCCCTGCGAGAACGAAAGATTTACCTGACCAATAAGCGACCGGAAGGCATCGAGCCCCTGGCGAAATGGTTTGTGCGGTCGGAGATCTGTCCTCGACTGTCCCTGCAAGGCACCGCAGCCTTGGCCCAGCATCAACAGGCCGGCCATCAGGTGGCCCTCGTCAGCGGCACCCCGGAGTTCCTGATCAAACCCCTGGCGCATTATCTGGACGTGCCGAACGTCCTCGCCGCACAATTGGAAACCAATGAGGACGGCTACACGTGCCGGGTCCTTTCGCCCTATCCGTACGGTGACGGCAAGCGGCGTCTGCTTCAGACGTTTGCGGACAGTCATGGCGTGGACCTTGCGCAAAGCTACGCGTATGGCGACAGCCCGGGCGACATCCAGGCATTGGAGTCCGTGGGGCATCCACTCGTGGTCAATCCCATTCGCGGGATGGCGAGGATTGCGCGCCGGCACCGGTGGCCTACGACCGTGTGGGCCTAGCGTCCGACGCGAAGTCATGAAGAATGCGTGCAAGCCATGACGACGCGAATTTCCGCCTTTCCGCCTACCCTGCGCGTCACGGAAATCTTTCATAGTATTCAGGGGGAATCCACCCGTGCGGGCGAACCGTGTGTGTTCGTGCGTTTAACGGGGTGTCCCCTCCGATGTACCTGGTGTGATACGGCCTATGCGTTTGACGGAGGCACCGACATGAGTCTCGATGCCGTAGTGGGCGAGATTCAGCGGTACGGGTGTTCCCTGGTTGAAGTCACGGGCGGAGAGCCGCTGGCTCAACCCGCGGCGTTCGAGTTGATTGCGCTCCTGTGTGAGGAAGGTTTTGACGTGCTCATCGAAACGAGTGGGGCCATCGACGTAACTCCGGTTGATTCCCGGGCAAGCGTCATTCTGGACGTCAAATGTCCCGGCAGTGAGATGGATGACCGTATGCATTGGGACAATCTGCGCCATCTCCGCCAGAAAGATCAGGCGAAATTCGTCATCGCAGGTCGACGGGATTATGAGTGGGCCGTCGACGTGGTGAAACGATACCGACTCACGGAGACGTGTCCCGTGTTGTTCAGCCCGGTGTTCGCGACGCAAGGGAACGACGATCGGTGTTCCCTCCTGCGACCGTTGGCGGAATGGCTGCTCCGGGATCGATTGCCAGTGCGCTTGCAGGTTCAATTGCATAAGTTCATCTGGGGTCCCGACACGCGAGGGGTCTAGCAGGACGATATTCACCCATGCATTGACAGCCTCAGGGGGCTGACCAGGCAAGAAGGGCCAACTGTTTCCTCCCCTTTGTAAGGGGAGGATAGGTGGGGTAGAGCCGACGGTCCATGGAGTACGGAGGTTTGCCGTTCTGGTCATAGCCTCTACCTCCCCTCACCCCTCCTTACAAAAGAGGGGAACAAGGGCACAGAAGGAAGCGGGGGAAATTGTCAAAGGATGAGCGAACACATACAATCATTCAGGAGGGAGAGGAGAGTCGCATGAAGTGTCAGGTCAAGGAAGGTCAGCTTGTCCGGGAAGCCACGGACGTGCTCGTGGTCGGTGTCTATGAAGACGAGAGTACGTTGTCAAAGGCCCACCAGTCGTTGGATCAGGCGTTGGGCGGACAACTCCGGGAGTTGCGAAACAATGGAGAATTTTCAGGCAAGAATCAACAATCGGCGTTGATCCATACGCGAAAGGCCCTGCCTGCCAAGCGGGTTCTGTTGCTGGGATTGGGGAAGAAAGACGAGGTGACCCTGGATCGCGTTCGACAGGCCATGGGCACCGCGTTCAAAAAGATTCGACAGACCGGGGCGCAATCGTTTTCCGCGCCGGTGTTCGGAACCGATACCCTCAAGGCGCCTGCCGCCGATATTGCCCAGGCGATGGTGGAAGGAGCCATCCTGGGAGGGTACCGGTTCACGCACTATCGGTCTGACGATGAGGAACCGTCGAAAGACGTTCGGGCCATGACCCTGTTGGCGAACCGCTCGAATCAGGTGAGTGGGCTGAAAACAGGAGTCCGGCGGGGAGAGGCCAGTGCCAACGCCACGTGGTTCGCCCGTGACCTGTGTAATCACCCGGCAAACGTCATGACGCCTTCTCGCGTGGTGCAGGAAGCGCAAAAAATTGCCAAGGACTTCAGCGTCAACGTGACCGTACTCGATCGCAAGGATCAACAGAAATTGGGAATGGGCGGCATGCTGGGCGTCGCGCGTGGAAGTCAGGAGCCGTCGAAATTCATCGTCCTGGAATATTCAGGAGCGAAGAAAAAAGACCGGCCCGTCGTGCTCGTCGGGAAAACGATCACCTTCGATTCCGGCGGCATTTCGCTCAAGCCTTCGGAAAACATGGAACAGATGAAGGCGGATATGACGGGTGGGGCTGAAGTGCTGGGCGCGGTCCGGGCTGCGGCGCAACTGCGTCTGCCCATCAACGTCGTGGGTATCCTGCCGGCCACGGAAAACATGCCGGGTGGCCGAGCCACCAAGCCGGGGGATATCCTGCGCATGCTCAACGGTAAAACCGTGGAAGTGCAAAATACCGACGCCGAAGGGCGACTGGTGTTGGCGGATGGACTGGCGTATGCCGCACGGTTCAACCCGCAATGTATCGTCGATATTGCCACGTTGACCGGAGCGTGCATCGTGGCCCTGGGACAGTTTGCGATCGGGATGCTCGGGAATGACGACGCGCTCAAGTCCGGCATGAAAAAAGCCGGGGAGCAAGCCGGCGAACGCGTGTGGGAGATGCCGCTCTGGGAAGAATATTTTGAACAACTCAAGAGCGACGTGGCCGACATGCGAAACATCGGCGGTCGTGGAGGGGGCATGATTACGGCAGGCACGTTCTTGAGCAAGTTTGTCGGCGATTGCCCCTGGGTACACCTGGACATTGCCAGCACCGATTGGAGTGCGTCCGAGCGTCCGTATATCAATAAAGGCCCGACGGCCATCGGCACGCGATTGTTGGTGCAATGGTTGATCAATCGCTCGGGTAAATAAATCCATCAAGCAGGCTGGCCGCCTGCACCTGAAGGGATGAAAAGGGAGTATTGGCGGACGGCGGGGCGGAGGGCAGGCACAGGGGCCTGCCCCTACAAATAATACACGGGCTCTCCTCAGCCCGTAGGGGACGGCCCCCGTGCCGTCCCGAATGATGGTGCCGCTACACCAGAGGGAACCGGGCATTCATTTTCATGCCAGTGACAGATGCGGGTTGCCAGTGAGTCCTCCATGACCATTCGAGACACCGTTGGGCAACTCTTGATGTTGGGGTTTGAAGGGACGGAGCTCTCCCGTGAATTTCTCGATTGGTTGCAGGAGTGCCTGCCCGGCGGCGTTATTCTCTTTTCCCGCAACCTCGTGGACCCCGAACAAGTGGCGCGGCTGACCAATGCCCTGCAAGAGCATGCGCCCAACCTTCCCCTGTTAATTGCCATCGATGAGGAGGGTGGGGCGGTATCCCGCTTACCCCGGGGCTTTACCACGTTTCCCGCCGCTTCCAGGGTTGCGGCGTGTGACTCTCCGGACGTGGTCTATGAGGCGGCGGTGGTGACGGCGCAAGAACTGCGGGCGGTCGGGATCAACGTGAACTTGGCACCGGTCCTGGACGTGAACAGCAATCCGGCCAACCCCATTATCGGCGATCGTGCCTATGGCACTGAGCCCGAAAAGGTCTGCACGTATGGCATGGCCGTGATTCAGGGATTGGAGGACAACGGCATCATCCCGTGCGGCAAACATTTTCCCGGACATGGCGACACCGTGACGGATTCCCATCACGTCCTGCCCGTGGTGGAGGCCGACCACGGCCGGCTCGATGCCGTGGAACTTGAACCCTTTCGGCAGGCGATCTGCCGGGGACTGCCCGCGATCATGACCGCGCACGTGCGCTACCCGGCGCTCGATGCGGAAGCGCCGGCGACGCTGTCCCGCCCCATTCTTACCGACCTGTTACGGAACCGGTTGGGCTTCCAGGGCGTCACGCTCACCGATGACATGGAAATGCGCGCGATTCTCGACCACCAGTCCATCGGGGAAGCCTCGGTTCGAGCGTTGCAGGCCGGTGCGGATATGATCCTGATCTGCCATCAGCAGGAACGGCAACGGCAGGCCGTGACGGCCATTGAACGGGCCCTTGAACGGGGCGAGCTTTCGTGGGAGAAGTTGACGGCCAGCGTGGCGCGCCTACGGGCCTTGAAAGAGAAACGTCTCGGGCCGTTCCAACCTGTCGATCCGTCGCGGGTCGCGCAAACCGTTGGTCATCCGCGGCACAAAGCCTTGTTGGCGAAGATTCAGCAAGCCGGCCCGGTTCACGACGTTGAACGGCCTTGACCGGTTTTGGCACCGTATTTGTACGGAGGAGAGCATGGGGTTGAAAAAAGGCGACATCATTGATGAGCACAAACGCCACCCGAAAAGTTGTGGCTTGATGGTCAAGGTCATGGCCGGGGGAGCGGGTTTTGAAAAAGTCGTGTGCTGCGGGCATGAATTGACGGAAGAAGACGTGATCCCGGCATTTACACGCGGCCGGGGACGGAAACGCGGGACACTCCCGCCGGCCATACTTTTGGATGAGAAAAAACTGTACCCGGATTCCTGCGGCCTCCGCGTCATGATTATGGATGGGGGCGAAGGGTTTCAGGAAATCAGGTGTTGCGGTCATTCACTCAGGCTCAATTCGATGAGAGAATTCAAATACGGCGAAGAACAGCGCGGGGCCTTGCCTGAGACAGGGCCGGCCGGTTACGCCTGAAGGCCATTGTCGAAGCCTTCAATGACCGTTGCGTGAGTTCTTTACAGTCGAAATAGTAGATTCTATAATATTATTCCTCTTCGGATAATCGCATCTGTGGATCGATCTCAACATTTTTAGGGTGTAAGCGTAATTTTGGTGACTCTCAGACTGTTGCAAATAATGAGAAAAAGAACCGTTGAACATTGTCTCTGTGTGCCTGTCCTTCAATACAAACAAATAGCAGAGGAGTAAAAAGCGATGGCTATTAGCGACGAAGAAAAAATGGGATCGGTGAGAAGTGCAATCCATTTGACTATCGTGGGGGATAACATAAGCGATATTGCCGATTTCACGATTGAGAAATATGAATTCAAGAATGACACGACTCTCTCTTCCGAGACACGTGAGGCAGGACTCGCCAAGATCAAGGACGCATTGTGGCATCGGGTGGAGGAACTGAAAAAGCGGCGTATGCAGATTCTGGCGGAGATGTTCAGCCTGGCGGAAACGACGCTTGATGAAGTTGTGGACAAAGGCAAATAACATCCGTTCGGTCTCCACAGCCCTCAATCCCCCTTCTCAGAGAGACGGCAGCCCTGCTCCCGGCGGTTTTGCCTTGCCGGGAGAGGGTTGTTTTTCTCGCCTTTCCATAATATTATAGATTGCACTATTTAACCTTCAGTCTGGACTAAGGCGGGCAAGCCGTGCTCTCCGTGTTTCGGCTTGCCGAATACGCCGGAGATTAACGTGAACCAAGCACACAATCCCGTTGCCATCGTTGGATATGGTTACCGCATGCCGGGCGAGATCCGGACCGATTCCGACTTCTGGCGCCTGCTCAGCGAACGCGAGATCGTGCAGGAGCCGATAGCCGACCGCTATGGCCTGGGCTACCGGCCGATCGGCGGATTCACCGGCCCGAGCCGGTTTGCGAGTCCCCACGAGGGGCTGGTCCGTGAAGATGGGGAGAAGCTCTTCGACCGCACCTTGTTCGGCATGTCCCACAACGAAATGACGTGGACGGACGCCCAAGTGAGAATGTTGTTGATGTGCGCTTGGGAGACGTGTGAGCGCGTTGGCTGGGATTTGTATGCCTTGCGCAACAGTCCAACGGGTGTCTTCAAACTGATTCTCGAGGCATTCGAGGGAGAGCCGGTTCACATTGAAGTGCTCGAATTTCTCCAGCCCTGTCCCATCCCCAAGACGCCGGTGCGCTTGCAGACGGCCTTGTATCCGGTTCCCAATGTTCCTGACGAATTCACCTTCACCATCTCGTCCCGGTCTTACGACGTTGAGTCAAAGAGCGAGTTGCATTGCCGCGGCAAGGTCCGCCGGGTAAGCGCCGATTACGCAGTGGACGTGCCGACGCGCCTGGCGGACATCGACACGTCCCGCTTTGAGAGCTTTTTTCTCGTGGACGACAGTGATTTTGCTCAAGGAGTGGCCACAGGCCGCGGACGTGCAGGCCATTGATTTCTTTTGCGGGCCCGACCCGCGGGATCCGACGGGCGAAGCGGTGGTGTCGCGTTTTATCCCGTTTGTCCAGTCCCTGGTGTTCTACAGGATTGAGCACGCGAATCACCCGTGCAGGTTGACCGTGGTGACGCATGGGGCGGCCTTCGACGTGGAGGAACCGCGAGGGAGCGGTCTGTGGGGGGGGCGGTTCGGAGTATGGCCCTCGAAATCGGCGAAGAAGCCAGGCTCGATTTTCGCTTGGTGGACCTAGGTGCCCCTGACGATCTGGAGACATTGGCCTGGCTTGCCCGGGTCGATTTGCGCGAGCGCGAACTGGCCGTGCGACAGAACCGCGTCTGGGCCCCGCGAATAGTCAGTGTCCGTGAGCGTTATCCGAGGTTGCCCACCGGTGAAGAGGCTGCGTACCGGCTCTGCCTAGACAACCCGGGGCAGGTGACCGGTCTTGAGATGAAGACCTACGAGCCTGCGGTGGTGGGAACAAACGACGTGGAAATCGAGGTGGCGGCCGCGGCGCTGAACTTCCGCGACGTCATGGTCACGCTGGGGTTGCTGCCAACGTTGGCCTACGAGCGTTCGGCGCTCGGCCATGAAGTCGGCATGGAGGCCAGCGGGATCGTCCGGCGTGCCGGCCGGGACGCGCGCCATTTCCAGGTCGGTGATGAGGTGGTCTTTATCAAGGGCGGGTGTGTCGCTAACCGCGTGGTGGTTGACGGGCATCGCGTTTTCGCCAAGCCCGGCCGCCTGAGTATGGAAGAGGCCGCGGCAGTGCTGTCGGTGTACGTCACCGCGTACTACTCCCTGGTTCACTTGGCTCGTCTTCGGAAGGGTCAGCGCGTCCTCATTCACTCGGCCATGGGCGGCGTCGGCCAAGCGGCGATTGCCCTGGCCAAGTACGTGGGAGCGGAGATCTACGCCACGGCCGGCAGCGAGAGCAAGCGCGATCGATTGCTATCGTCGGGTGTACGAGCGGCCTTTGATTCGCACAGCCACGACTGGTACGACGGCTTGATGGAGGCGACCGGGAGGTGAAGGTGTCGACGTCGTGTTGAATTCCCTGGCCGGCCGCCACGTTGAATTGTGTCTGCAGGCATTGCGTCCGGGAGGCTGGCACTGCGAAATCGGCAAGGTCGATATCTACGCCGACAACGATCTCAGCCTGCGGATCTTCCGCAAAAACCTGCGCTTCGCGGCCATCGACGTGGATCGCCTGATGGTCGACGACCCGCTGCTGTCCCGCGAGCTCTCCGTGGCCTGTCTGGACTTGCTCGATCAGGGTGCGCTGCCGCCGTTGCCCGTCACCGTCTTTCCGTACAAAGACTATGTCAAGGCCCTGCGCATGATGACGACCGGCCAACATCAGGGGAAACTGGTCCTGAAGGCCCCGGAGGCTTCCGTGGATTCTGAATTCCCGGTTGCCGACGTGAGGCCGTTTCTCGATCCCGATGCGACCTACCTGGTGACCGGTGGTCTGGGCGGTTTCGGCTTGCGGTTTTTGCCGTACCTGGTGGCTGTTGGCGCGCGACATCTGACGTTGATGGACCATGATCCTGGGCGTCGTCGGGATGCCGGTTGGATCCGTCAGTCGAGCGCCTTGGCATACATGGGCGAGGACGTCGAATTCGACATCGTACCGGGTGACGTGGGGGTGGAGGAGGACGTGCAACGCTGTGTTGCGCACTCGATTACTTCGTCCTGTTTTCCTCGACGGCCTCGGTGTTGGGCAACCCCGGACAGATCAACTACAGCGCGGCCAACGCATTTCTGGACGGTTTTGCCGCGTCTCGCCGCCGGCAGGGGTTGCCCTGTTTGTCTTACAACATGGCAGCCGTCGCCGACGCCGGCATGGCCACACGCAATCTTCCGGTCTTGCGCTTGATGCGGGCCGCGGGCCTGCCGCCGGTCAGCAGCGATTTCGCCATTGCCAACCTCGATTACGCCATGCGCTCGATGTCCGACCGGGACCACCTGGTCACCGTCCTGTTCGAACGCCCGACGTGGACCGTTGATTTCGCGGATTACATGCGCATTGGTCGATTGATGAACAACCAGGATGCCTTTGAGGTCGGCGCGTCCTGGGAACTGACGCTCGATAGCGTGGTGGCGCAGATTGCCGCCAAGGTTGCCGAGCTCTGCGGTCACGACGAGGGCGGCGTGGAAGAACCCATTTCCAGCTTCGGGCTCACGTCGATTTCAGTCGCCGAGTTGGGAACGTTCATCCAGACGCAGTTCAACTACCGCGCCAGCGCGCTCGAACTGATGACCACGGCCTCCGCCCTGTCGTTGGCACAGGATATCATCCACGGAAAGAAGGACATTGAGGAGGACCAGGCCGAGACGGTTGCGGCAGGCCCTGAAGACGCGCTCCTTGTGGTGCAGCGGCATGGCCACCGCACGCCATCGGCGTTTGCCAGCCAGCCGGAAGCTCACTTTCCACGAGGGAACGACGGACCATCGAGTCCCTTAACAGAAATTGATACCAATGGGCCGGCCCTTCATCCATCTCACTGAAAAAGAACCGTGACTGGTATCTCCTCCACCGGCAGAAACGCGCCGTCGCTCGTTGGAGCCTTGCCGCCGCATTGCCAGCGGGACGTCGAGACCCTGCGGCGATTCGTTCATGCGACGGTAAGCCAGGAGTCACCGGCCGATCCCGTGTCTCCGACTGCTTTTCAAGAGATTCTGTTGACCGGGGCGACCGGCTTCATCGGTCGTTTTTTTCTGCACGATCTTTTGCAGCAGAATACCGATTTGGTCGTACATTGCCTGGTGCAAGCCGACAACGTCGAGCATGAATTCGAGCGCCTGCGCGCCGTCCTGCAAGAGGTTGAAATCTGGGATGAGACGTTCGCGGCGCGCATCCGCGTGGTGCCCGGTGACATTGGCCAGGCCCGGTTCGGTCTGGGCGACGCGGATTTCAACGATCTCTGCCAGCGGATCGACGCCGTCTATCACCTTGCGGCTGCAATCGATCTCGCGTCGCCCTATCTCGCCATCCGTAAGGTCAATACGTTCAGCATTCGCAACGTCCTCGAACTCTGTTTGCGCACGCGTTTCAAGCACCTGTTCTATGCCTCGACCATGGCCGTGTTTCCGCAGTATTTCTTTGACTTCGCGAATGAATTCAGCGATAGCCGAATCGACCACCAGATGCAGCCGGACCTCGCAAGCATGAAGAGAACGTTTCCCATCGGTTTACTTGGCTACCCGTGGAGCAAACTGACATCCGAACAGGTCCTGCTGTATGCCCAACAAGCCGGGCTGCCGCTGGCGATTTTCCGGCTCCCGCAAACCGGTATGGCCAGTACAGGATATACCCATGCGAACGACCTGACCGTGAAGATTTTGGGCGCGGTGCTGGATTGCAAAACAATGCCGGAAGGATTCACGTTTCGCTCCAGCCACGAGGCGGTCGATACGCTGAGTCGAGCCTGCACGGCCATTTCCTTGAATCCCGCTCGTCGTTTCACGATCTACCATTGCTGCAACCCGCAGTTGGATCCCTACGAGCTCGAACTTGCCGATTTCGGGATCTATTTGCCGGAGGTTCCCTACGAGTCGTTCAAGCGCGCGTGCCAGGCGCGCGGCAGAAACTCGCCGCTTCACGGACACTGGGCCGTGCTCGATCATTTCGGGAAATACTGGTTCAACCCCAAGAAGCCGGTTGGCAGGCTGGCCATTTGTGATCGCGCCATCCGCGAGGACTGTCCGCACCCGATCAAGTGGCAGGGCACGTTGACCCAGCTGAGACGCGCCCACCAATGGGTCAGGGAACAGCAGCACTGGCCGTATCCCGTGACGCAAGGCCGGTTGGATTTCGACTGCCTGATCGACCGGGCTAAACGCTACACCAAAGACAATGGCGTTTCGTTCGAATTGGCCTATCCCACGTGGATTCGTCGAAACCTGCGGGAATTGGTTCAGGCCATGCAAGCACCCGAGGCTCAAATATTGGAGGAAAGGCTTGCCGATATCGTCTTCGACCTGAGCCGGCTTTTGCGAAACAACGCCGCGTTCGCCCGTGAACGGCGGCAGTACCCGGAGATCGAACGGGAGGAAATCACGCGCCCGGTCTTCATTGTGGGGATCAACCGCACCGGCACGACGTACCTGCACCGCCTCATGGCCCGCGACGAACGGTTTTGGGCGCTACGGGGCTACGAATACGACGAGCCGCTCCCGTCAAAGGGTGACTATGCCGTGAAAGGTGGCACACCGGACGACCCGCGCCGGGCGCGGGTCGAAGAAATGTTCAAGGCACCCAAAATCGCGGAGGTTCTCGAGGGTGTTCACGACTTCGACGTCGACGAACCGGAGGAGGATTTCCCAATCTTGAGAATGGCCTTCGCGTCGTGGACCACGACCGCTCGATTCCATATCCCACAATTCGGCCGTTGGCTGGCCGCCAACGGGTCCGGGGAAGCGTATGCCTATCACCGCCGTTCCATGCAGCACTTTACCTGGCATCGCCGGTAGCGTCAGCCCAGGCACAAGGGGCACTGGTTGTTCAAGATGCCCTTTCATCTCATGGAGTTGGAGGCCCTGATCAAGACGTATCCGGACGCCCTGTTCATCCAGACCCATCGCGAACCCTCGCAGTTCATGGGCTCATGGAACAGCTTTGTGGAACGGGCTCGCTCCATCTCCAGCGAGCCGCGCCCGCCACATGACCTCGGCGCTGAGCTTTTGTCCTTTATGGGCGGCATGATGGAGAGAGCCGTGGACTTCCGGTCGGCCCATCCCGAACTGGAGTCCCGCTGGATGGACGTGAACTACTTCGATCTGATCGAGGACCCGTTTGGTGTGGTTCGCCGGATTTATCAACACTTCGGCTGGACGCTTGAGCAGGAAGCCGTTGACGCCATGGAAGAGTGGCAATTTCGCCAGGCAGAAAAACAGCGTAGCCAGAAGCGGCATCGCTACGCCCTGGAGGACTACGGTCTCACGCCGGAGGCGGTCAACGCCGCTTTCAAACGGTATCGGGACTTTCTCACCACCCGCGGTATTCGGACGTCCCGTTCGTGATTCGATTCTGCCGGATACAGGTTCAGTCGATTTCCGTTTTTCAACCACCGATGTATTCGTCCTGAAGCTGCCGGCGCAGCCTTTCGACGCGCCTCCGGTTCGTCCCGAAGTCATAAATGCCGATACGCGACTCCGAACGAATATGGATCATACGGCTCGTGAGGCAGAGACGGCATTCGAGATCATCGATGAAACCGATCCGGGTCCGGCAGGCCGCGTGGAGGTAGTCCTCCGTGGCCGTGAGGATGACGGTGCGGGCCGTTGCCGCCACGAGGTTTTTCAAGCGGGCGAAAGCCAGCAGGGGATCACCCGACACGGTGAGCGGCTTGACTCGATGAAGGCGCAGTGCGTCGTCCCGACTGCACACGCAATTCAACGAAAGACGAGGGCAGGGCGAAAGTTGTTCGGACACGAATCATCATCCCTGAAAGGCACTTAGGAACGTGCCGTGAGGCGTCGATGGTGCGACATCCTAGCAATGTGGAAGTTCAAAGTCGAGCCGCAAGCGAACCAATTCAGAGGGCGCAGATGGAGGGACCAACGATCGTTGATCCCTCCTCTCGTCCTGGACATTCGGAACCGGAACGGCTAAAATAGCGGCCCATACCGGATCAGAGAGGCTTCAGCCGTTTCGACGGACGTCGCCTTGCGGCAGGCGTTCAACCTGACCCGTCATAAGTTGATGATCGACAAACCGACACGCTCTGCGCAGAAGAATCAGAAGGCCTGTGTCCTGTGGTTCACCGGCCTGTCCGGATCTGGAAAATCCACCACTGCCAATGCCGTGGAGCAGCGCCTGTACGCCATGGGCCGGCACGGCTATATCCTGGACGGCGACAACCTGCGCCACGGCCTGAACAAGGACCTGGGTTTCACCCAGGTCGACCGCGTCGAGAACGTGCGTCGCGTCGCGGAGGTCGCCAGGTTGTTCGTGGATGCCGGCCTGATCGTCCTCGTCGCGGTGATCTCACCTTTCCGGAATGAACGTGAGATGGCCCGCCGGATGATGGAGGAAGGTGAACTCATCGAGATCTTCGTGGATGCGCCGTTGGAGGTGTGTGAGCGTCGCGACCCCAAGGGGCTCTATCGGAAGGCCAGGACCGGCGAGATCAAGAACTTCACCGGCATCGACAGTCCCTATGAGCCGCCCGAGAATCCCGATATCGTGTTGAAGACCGCGGAGCGAAGCGTGGATGAATTGGCAGACGACGTCATCGCGTATCTGCAAGCGAGGTTCGAGCATCAAGAGCCATAGACGCGATGACTCCCTCTCAAACGCTCCTGCCCTAACAGGACAACCACGGGGGGTTATCCCTGCCGCATCGCCTCGAATGCCAAAGGGAGGGATGCGCGATCTTGCGTCACGAACCCCGGTATGGCAGTATGACTATCCTGGTCTGCCATGAGTTCGCTTCCTGAATTTGTCGGTACGGTTCACATTTTTTTCGGGCCCTATCGGGGCAACCCGATCGGGTTGTATCTCCGAAAAGAGGGTGACTCCTGCTCCATCTCTCCAACCGTGTATCCGTGGAACCGGTTTGTGGGCGTAGGCGAAACCGCGAACAAGGCGGCTGCGGATTTCGATGCCAAATGGAAAGAAGGGGAGTTAGCCGCGGACATGTACTCCGGGCCCCATTGGGAAGGGGGGATTAAACCGGAAAAACCCAAACCTCCTCCGAAACCGGCGGTTCCCAAACCGGAAGCGGCAACACCTAAAACTGAATCGGCCCGGGTTGCGGCTCCTCCTCCGACCGCCTCACCCGAACCTTCCGGTGACGCCCCGGCCCCGGAGGGCCCTGCTCCTTCAGCGCAGACCCCGAAACAGGACCAACCCTGATCGTCTTATTTTCCCCGGACGGGGCGCTTGACGGCGTACATCACCCCCTGCGATCTTCAAAAAGTTGAAAACTTTACGAAATGTACAAAATGTAATAAAAAATAAAAAGTTTACATATCGTACAAAATGTACAAAATTGTACAAAATGTAACAAATTTTAACAAATCTCATTCCCTTCGCTTCTGACCGTCGGCAAATGTCCTGGCAGCCCGGACCAATGCCGTAAAGAGACGCCGTTCGACGGGGTCCCGCTCGTAGAGGAATTCCGGGTGCCATTGGACTCCCAGGATAAATGCGCGGTCAGGGGCTTCAACGGCTTCGATGACGCCATCAGGAGAGACGGCGGTCTGTACGAGGTTCGGGGCTACTTTCTTGACGGATTGATGGTGGGAACTGTTCACGTCCACGCGAGCTTTTCCGGCAATGCGACGCAACAGGGACCCCGGCGTAATCTGCACGGAATGCGAGGTCCTGGTCGCCGAACGGGAAGGAAGATGGTCAATGGAGGTCTTGAGTTGCGCCGCGATGTCCTGATACAGCGTGCCGCCCAAGGCCACGTTGAGCGACTGCATGCCGCCGCAAATCCCCAACATGGGCACGTCGGCCCGGTACGCCGCCTTGGCGATACCCAGTTCCATGGTCGCCCGCTCGCGACTCATGCGGGCAAACTTGTGCCGTTGTCGTTCCCCGTATAATTCGGGTGCCAGGTCGGACCCGCTTCCCGTGACAAGAAGCCCGTGTACGTGGGACACCACCTGACGCCAGCCGGCCCTGTTCGACAACAGGGGCAAGACCATGGGAATGCCGCCGGCGTCTTCAATGGCCTTCATGTAGCGGGCGCGCAGAAAATAGGTCGGTTCTTTGCCGCCCATGTCCTTGCGGTTGCCGGCATTAAAGTCGGGCGTCACCCCGATGATCGGTTTGTTCATGGCGTTTTCTTTCTAGTCCTCTACGGGAGGAATATCCAATTCGGCCAACACGTCTTGTTTGAACGACTGTCCGTCGCGCCGGATGGCCTGCTCAAGTTCCTCGGAAAGCTCGTCGTGCGAAAGCAGGGTCGTTTCCTGGCGAAGGCCTTCATCGAGCGCGAGTTGCAACTTGGCCTGACACAGGTATTGGAGTAAGAGGTCCTGGCCTCGTTGAAAATATTCGTCATAGTCCTCTGGGGGAAGATGGCGCAGGGCGTTCCGCAACCAGGATTCGAATTGCAGGAGGCGCTTGAAACGGGAGACGTCGGGTTGAGCCATCTCCACCACGAGCTGGATGCCTCCTTTCCAACTCCGCTTTTTGACGTTGAATACGCAATACAGAATGTCGGCATGGGTTTCATGAACCTCGGGTCCGAAAAACAACGTGGTTCGATACCGTGGAATTTGGGGAGAGGACGAGGTAGCCATCAATGGCGATTCTACCACGTGTTGCACAAATGTGCTCTCCCTTGGATCAAGGCCGGGGCAAGCACCACGGACAGGCAGGGGGGCCTGTCCCTACACGTGGTCGAGCAGGTTGACACGTTCCATCCTGGTCTTTACAGTAAACTCACGGAATACGTGGGCGTTTCTTTTCTGAAGGATGCACGATGTTCGGAACCCTGGGCTTTTCAGAACTGATTATCATTCTGGTCATTGTTCTGATCATTTTTGGAGCAGGGCGGCTTCCTCAAATCGGCGAGGGAGTCGGTAAAGCCCTGAAGGGGTTCAAAAAGGAAGTCAATGACGTTCCCCCTCCAGTAGAAGAACAAGAACAAAGTTCTCAGGCTGCCTTGCCCGAACCTGCCCCGGAGGCTGCGGCTCAGCCCGGCGCTGCCCAGGGAGCGCCCGTAGCGGAGCCTGTGCCTCAACCCGTCACTCAGCAAGCCCATCAGCCCGGTCCCGAACGGACGCCGGGAACTTTAGCCGCGCAGGTGTACGGCGGTTTCGGTCCCGAAACGGTTCAACCGGCGTCTCAACCCGTTGCCGAGGCTGAGCCGCCAGATGCTGCCCCCTATCAAGAGCAGTTTGAACCGGTGACCATGGAGCAGCGTGCCGCGAATGCCGTGCCTCGTCCTATGGCGCAGTATCCGCCGGTTCCTTCTTCGGCCGCGACCACGCAAACCGGAAAGCGACCGGCGGCTATTGTGAATAGGAAAGCCGTGGAGCGTGTGCAGGCGCAACGTGCCGCAATGCAGGCTAAAGCTGCGAAGCCCGCCCCCGCCCCAGCCAGTGACGACCTGCAATCCCTGGGCGAAGGGTTGGGGAGTACCCTCCGAACCTTCCGCGAAGCCACGGCGGACGTGCGAAACGCGATTGATCCGGAGATGCGGACCATTCAAGCAGAACTGGAATCGGCTCAAAAAGAGGTTGAACAGTCTATTGAAGCGGCCAAACAACCTCCGGTCCCCAAAGATCCACCGCCAAATCCCTAACGGGGCGTTGACCAAGCCTGTCCTGAGCGTTGTCGAAGGGCACGGTCCGAGTCGGGTCGCACGACGTCACCCGTGCCTAATCTATGGGCCCATCCTGTTTGTGATTTTGCTCCTTGGGAGCGCCGGTTGCCAAGCGGAAGCCCCAGTCGGGAATCCGCAAATCGTCATCTCTCGTCTCGTCACTCTTTTGCAGGACCCTTCCCCGGATGTTCGACGAACCGCCGCGCTTTCTCTCGGGAAAATCGGGCACGTTGCTGCCACCACGGCCTTGGTTCAGGCGTTATCCGATCCCGATCTCCAGGTTCGTGAGTACAGTGCCTGGGCCTTGGGACAGATAGGGGAAGACGTGAACGACGAGGCAGCCATCCGCCTCGCAGGAATGTTGACCGACCGGGACCGTTCCGTCAAACAAGCCGCCGCGCAGGCGTTGGGGAAAATCGGCTCTCGTCAACAAGTCATTGCCATCCTCACTCAAGTGTTGGCCGTCGGAGAGGTCAGCAGCCGTCGTGCTGCAGTTGACGCGCTCGCTCAGCTTGAAGCCAGGAGTACCTATCCGGGGTTGCGCGAAGCCCTGATCGATGGGGACCCGGCCGTACGACAGGGCGCCGTGGCTGCGCTGGGTGAGTTGGGGGATCGTCGAGCTCTCCCTGATTTTCGGGAACGGCTGCTGTTCGATGCTTCCCCGGGTGTGCGGGCTGAGGCAGCCTATCGATTGGGAAAATTGGGAGATCACCAGGAGCTGCAAGCCCTTGAGGAGGCAGCCCATGACGATGCTTCCCCGTTTGTTCGTGTGTGGGCTGACTGGGCAAAGGCCGGCATTGGTCCCGCTCCGACGGGTGGGGAAGACGACGCGGAAGAGTGACGGGAAAGCCGCCTCGCAGGATCGGCTATTCGACCTTCGTGTCCACGAGAAGTCCGATGGCTCGACGAACAGGCTCACGGCCGCCCAGCACCACCACGACGTCCCCGGCTTCGAGCACGGTTTTGTCCGAGGGGTTGGATTCCGTGACCCCGTCGCGCATGAAGGCGATCACGGACGCGCCGGTTCGCGGCCTGATGGCCAGGTCGTGCAGTGATTGCCCCAGCGCGGGTGAATCTTCATCAATGCGGCAGGTTTCCACTTCCGCGTCTTCCAGCGTGCCGGACCGGAGATGGTGCGCCAGTTCGGGCAGTTCACCCCGGCGAAGCAGCGCATAGCCTTCCCGCCGGATTTGTTCGGCCTTCCCCAGGATGACGTTGCTGGGAATTTGAAACGACTGGAGCACCAGGGTTGAGATTTCAATCGACGTTTCAAATTCTTCCGGAATGATTTCACTCGCTCCAAGTTTGTGCAGTTCTTCGAGTTCTTTGAGATAGCGGGTCCGGACGATGACGTGAATCGACGGGTTCAAACTTTTGGCAAGTTGGACGATGCGTCGCGCCCCGAAGGGGTCGGACGTGGCCACCACGAGGACTTTGGCGTTTTCGATTTGGACCTGGTGCAGCACCGTCGGGTTGGTCGCGTCGCCGTATTGAATGGGGACCCCCGTCCCGATTTCCAATTGCACCACCTCTCCCCGGATATCCAGGACGACGTACGGTATCTCGAACTCTCGAAGAACGCGAGAGAGATTGCGGCCGTTCAAGCCGTATCCCACGATGATCACGTGATCCCTGAGTTTGAACTGGGCCGTTTCCGCGCGTAGCGACACGCGCCCGGGCAACCATTGGTGCAACCGCTGCACGGCTTCCGTCCGCCGCGCGATCCTGGGTGCCCATTGGATCAGGAACGGCGTGATGATCATGGTGAGGACCGAGACGGCGAGGAACACGTTGTAGGTTTCAGGGTGGAGAATCCCTGCCGTGAGCCCTTCTCCGGCGAGGATAAAGGCGAATTCGCCGACTTGGGCCAAGGCCACCCCGGCCAGGATCGCCGACCGAAGCGGTGCGCCCACAGCCAACACCGCCGCGGCTCCCGTCACGAATTTACCGATGACCACGGCGCCGACGATGGCCATGATGAGCAGGGGATATTCCAGGATCACGCGCGTATCCATGAGCATGCCGATCGAGACGAAAAACAGGCTGTTGAAGCTGTCGCGAAAGGGGAGGACCTCGGCCAGGGCCTGGTGACTGTATTCGGATTCGGAGATGACGAGTCCGGCGATAAAAGCGCCGAGGGCAATGGATAACCCGAACAGGGAAGTCATCCACGCCGTTCCCATGCAGAGGACCACGATGGTCAGGAGAAAGAGTTCCCGGCTTTTTGCGCGAACGATGTGCTCCAGGAGTTTGGGGACAAACACCCTGGCGGCCAGCACGATCAGGAACACCAACGTGAGCGATTGTCCGAGAGCCAACAGGATGCGCCCCATGCCTTCCGAGCCGTGGGTGCCCAGAAACGGCGTCATGAGCATCATGGGCACGATGGCCAGGTCCTGAAAAATCAGGATGCCGATCGTGGATCGACCGTGGAGGCTGTCGCTTTCTCCCCGTTCAGCCAAGGCTTTCAGGACGATCGCCGTGCTGCTCAGGGTGACCAGAAAACCCCAGAAGATTGCGGAGTTCACGTCGATGTCCAACAGGTACGCGCCGACCACGAAAAAAAGCAGGACACTGAACATCTGGGCCGGCCCTCCCACGAAGAACAGGTTCTTGGAGGACTTCAGCTTCGCCAACGAAAATTCCAGGCCGATGGTGAACAGCAGCAGCATCACCCCGATCTCAGCCAGCACGTGTACCTGTTCCAGGTCGGAAATGAGGTTGAGCCCGTGGGGACCCACGAGCGCCCCGACGACCAGGAACCCCGCAATCGACGGCAGGTGGAGTTTTTGAAAGATGAAGACCACCGCGATGGACACGGAGAAAATGATGATCACGTCCCTGAGTGCGCTGAATTCATCCATCGTGCAGTCTCCGGGAAACGGAAGAAAAACGGAGGGGAAACGGACTTACGAGCACAAGTCCTGAAAGAGCCAGGGAGTTTCCCGTGTTCTTCGTACTTCGTAGTCCGCAATAGCCTGTTCGCGTTGGAGGGTCAAGCCGATCGCGTCCAACCCTTGCAGCAGGCATTGTTTTCGAAACGGATCAATGGAAAATTGAAACGAGGATTTCTGGGGCGTGGAGATCGTTTGCGCAGCCAGGTCGATGGTCAGTTCAAACCGGTCGTCGGCTGATACGTGGTCGAAAAGCCGTTGAATCTCTTGGGCGTCCAGCACGACCGGCAGGATGCTGTTTTGAAAGCAGTTGTTATAAAATATTTCGGCAAAGCTCGGAGCTAGGACGGCACGAATGCCGTAATCCAACAAGGCCCAGGGCGCGTGTTCCCTGGAAGACCCACACCCGAAATTGTCGCGGGTGAGCAGGATGGAGGCATTGGCGTACTGCGGTTGGTTCATAAAAAAATTCGGGTCCGGGGACCCGTCGGCGAGCTTGCGCCAATCGGCAAAGAGCCCCTCTTTCAATCCCGTCCGATGAATCGTTTTGAGATATTGCTTGGGAATGATCTGGTCGGTATCAACGTCCACGCGATCCAGCGGAGCGACTCGGCCGGTATGGGTCGTAAAGGGTTCCATGGCAGGGTTTCCGGGTCAGGCCCAATGACGGATATCGACGAAGTGGCCGGTCACGGCTGCCGCCGCGGCCATGGCCGGTGACACCAGGTGGGTTCGTCCGCCTTTGCCCTGACGGCCTTCGAAGTTTCGGTTGCTCGTTGACGCACATCGCTCACCGGGTTGTAGCACGTCGGCGTTCATGGCCAGACACATGCTGCAGCCGGACTCCCGCCATTCGGCGCCGGCCGCGCGAAAGACCACATCCAATCCTTCGTCTTCCGCTTGTTTCTTGACCAGGCCGGACCCCGGCACGACCATCGCCCGTACGTTTGATGCCACCTTCCTCCCTTTAAAATAGGAGGCGGCCAAGCGTAAATCTTCAATCCGCGAATTCGTGCATGAGCCGATGAACACCCGGTCGATGGGAATCTCCACAATAGGGGTTCCGGGTGCGAGGTCCATGTAGTTGAGCGCCCGGGTCGTGGCATCCCGCGTGTCCGCGTCGGTAAAGGATCGCGGGTCCGGGACCACGCCGTCCACACCGGTGACCATGCCGGGATTCGTGCCCCACGTGACCTGCGGGGCCACGTCTTCTCCTTGGAGTGTAACGACGCGATCATACGCGGCTCCGGGGTCCGTGCGCAGCCCTTCCCAATGTTGAACGGCTTGGGCCCAGAGTGAAGCTGAAGGAGCCATGGGACGGTCTTTGATATAGGCGAACGTGGTCTCGTCCGGGGCAATCATTCCGGCACGGGCCCCTCCTTCGATCGACATGTTGCAGAGGGTCATGCGGCCTTCCATTGACAAGGAGCGAACCGCCTCGCCCGTGTATTCCACCACGTACCCGGTTCCTCCGGCAGTGCCGATGGTGCCGATGATGGCCAGGATCACGTCCTTGGCCGAACAATGGGGAGACACGCGGCCGTCGACCCGGATTTCCATGGTGCGCGGGCGTTTCTGGATCAAACATTGGGTGGCCAGTACGTGTTCGACTTCACTGGTCCCGATCCCGAAGGCCAACGCCCCGAACGCGCCGTGGGTCGAAGTATGGGAATCCCCGCACACGATGGTCATGCCGGGCAGGGTGAGCCCCTGCTCCGGTCCGATGACGTGGACAATCCCCTGCCGCACGTCGTGCATGGAGAACAGCGGAATGCCGAAATCCGCGCAATGTTGTTCGAGCGTTTCGATTTGGATGCGACTTAGGGGATCCGCAATCCCCAGGCTTCGGTCGGTGGTGGGCACGTTATGGTCCGGGACCGCGAGCGTCGCCCCCGGCCGGCGCGGGCGCCGTCCCGCGAGCTTGAGCCCTTCGAAGGCCTGCGGCGAGGTCACTTCATGGACCAAGTGGCGGTCGATATACAACAGCGTCGTGCCGTCCGGGTCCTCATGCACCACGTGGGGACCCCATATTTTGTCGAAAAGCGTGTGTGCGGCCATCAACCGGACCTCTATTCGTGAGGAGTCAATATGGCGTATTGGAGACGTGGCGCGCAACCCTTCGGCCTTGTCCGGCACACACTGGGAGACTGTCATGTCCGGTATTTGCCGTTCTGCAATCTGACCGGCTTCAATCGACACTTGGCAGGGCGGCGGCTCGCGGCTGAGGCTGCTTTGCCTCATCATAGACTTGGGCATCCATCTCCGCTACAATTCCCGCTCCAATTCCAGTCCGAGTACCGAAAATAGCGAATTCATACCGTGCGGAGCTGGGCTCGGCATACGAGATTTATCAAGCATGCTTGAACACGCCTTACTGTCCATCGGTCTGGTGATCGTCGTAGCCAAACTGGCCGAGGGCCTGCTCCGACATTTCCGGCTGAACTCCATTGTGGCCTACACGGCCACGGGAATCCTGCTGGGACCGATGGCCGGAATCGTCGAGCCCACCAGTGAAATGCAGATCCTGCTGGGCATCGGCATCTTCCTCTTCTTCTTCCTCATCGGCCTGGACGAACTCGATATTTCCGGCTTTATCGCCGCCATCCACGGACGGTTCTTTGTCGCCTCGATCATATCAGTCCTCCTGTCCCTGCTCGTTGCCCTGACCGTCACCTCCGATATGATCTACGACTTCGGACTGGGTCTCACGTTCACCGGCTCGCTGGCCCTTGCCGGGGTTCTGTCTTTAACCAGTCTGGGCGTGGTCGCGAAAGTCCTGGTCGACGAAGGTCGTCTCAAGGAACCCATCGGAATCCAAATATTCACCACCGCGCTCATCGCCGAATTGCTGACCCTGTTGTTGGTAGGGTTCACCATCGGCGAACACGTCAACCACTTGGGCTGGGAAAGCGTCCTCATCCTGCCGGTCAAGATTGCCGTCTTTACGGTGGTGACCTGGATCTTGGCCAGTCGGGTGCTTCCGCCCCTGATCGTTCTACTGAAACGCTTCCTGCACGTGTCGCAACTTTCCTTTGGACTGATTTTGGGCGGGCTATTTTTGACGGTCGTTGGCGCCGAGCATATGGGGCTCCACGGATCCCTGGGAGCGCTCCTGTTCGGGGCTGCCCTGTCGAAACTCCCGTACCACGTACGCCGGGACCTCGTTCCCGGCATGAGAAGTACCGCTGAAGGGCTGTTCGTGCCCCTCTTTTTTGCCTCGGCCGGATTGCATCTCAGCCTGGCCTTCACCGAGTTGCCGGTGTGGACCATTGTGGCGTTGGTGCTCATTCCACTGGCTGGAAAATTCTCCGCTGCGTTCATCGCCGCGGTTGTGGCCCGTCTGGACGTGCCTTTTGTCCTGGCCACCGGGCTGATGGCCAAAGGCGTTGCGGAAATGGCCCTCCTGCTGGTGTTGCTGGATATCGGCATGATCGGGCACGACGTCTTCTCGTTGCTCGTGCTCATCATGCTCGCCTACGTCCTGCTCACGCCGCTCGCCATCCGCGCCGTTGTCAACCAGGTCAAGCCGTCTGAAGGCGGCGCGCTGCCCGATTCACTCCCACCGTCGCTGGCGCGCTTTATGCTGGACGACATCACGGTTGGGGACATCCTCGACCGGACCCGCACCTATCCCGATCCGTCGATGTCGGTGCGGACTTTTGCCGACCAGTGGATCGTCCCCCACCAGCAGGACTATGCCGTGGTGGATCATGGCGAGCTTTCCGGGATTGTCTCGTTGAGCATGCTGCGATACCTCCCCAAGGAGACATGGTCCCACACGCCGTTGCGCAAACTTGCGCGTCCCAGGGCCTTGGAGACTTGGCCCGAGGAGTTGGTGGAGGATGCGCTCCAGAACATGATCGAAAACTCGCTGACGGTGATACCGGTGCGGGACCGGGGGTCCCGGAAGTTTCTGGGCGTGGTGACCAGCCGACAGATCCTGGAACTCATCACCCGGGACGCCACCGGCGAGTATTAACACCACACACCTCATTATTGGTTAAGAAATAGTTGACAATTCTCTGCAAATCAGAAACAATGCAATTTGTGGAATTAAAAAGATAAGAGGGATTTCAATTACCTCCGGGGCGTAGGATAAAATAGTCCTCCATGGATGAAAAAATAAATAAGGAGGCAGTGCCCGAGAAAGACGTGGAGTTCGAGCCCTTGGACCTGGACGATTTGGAAAAAATCGCTGGGGGCACGGGTCCGAGTGTGTCGCCTTACTACGCGCCGGATGGCACGATTTTACCGAAAGGTTAAGTTTTTTGCCCCCTCATGACGTGAAGCCCCTGTCGGCGAAAACCGTTCGTCTCTGATATCCTGCCGTCCGATTATTGCCTTCATCCGCCATTTCCATTATATTCTTTTAGCCATAACCAAAGCCTCTACCCGAGTGCTTTCTCCGGCTGTGCAGTTTTTTCAAAACATGCTTGCTTG
>JAPPLK010000112.1 GCA_028819435.1 Nitrospira sp. | reverse complement strand
GTGGGAGAGGGTTGGGGTGAGGGGGAGATGATCAACGAATGCATGAACACATACAATGACAGTTCGGGCGCATTTCCCCGATTGAGGCACCGTTGATGGCGCAAGAATTTCCTCTTCGGTTACTGGCTCCGTTCGATGGTGAGCCGTGGGATATTGACGGCTACGTCAAACGTGGCGGGTATGAGGCGTGGCAACAAGTGGTTCGGGACGCCGACCCCGACCGGGTGATTGATGAGTTGAAGCGAGCGGGTTTGCGGGGCCGGGGCGGAGCCGGATTCCCGACGGGCTTGAAATGGGATAAGGTTGTGCATCATCGGGAGACGGAGCGATATTTCGTCTGTAACGCCGGCGAGCACGAGCCGGGCACGTTCAAGGACCGGTACCTGGTCGAGCATTACCCGCATCAGTTGATTGAAGGATGTTTGATTGCGGCCTTTACCATTGGCGCGCGGGAGGCCTACATTTATTTGAATGCCGAATTTCTGGCGGCCCGGGCGAGTCTGGAAAAGGCCCTGGAGCAAGCCAGGACACGTGGATTTCTCGGCCAAAACGTTCTGGGGTCCGGGATGGATCTTGAATTGGAGATTTTCGAAGGGCATGGCAGTTACGTCGCGGGCGAGGAGACCGCGATGTTGGAGTCCATGCAGGGGCGGCCGGCGCAGCCAAAGGAAAAGCCGCCGTTTTACCCCACCGAGTTCGGACTGCATGGCAAGCCGACCCTGGTGAACAACGTCGAAACCCTGTCCCACGTGCCGCACCTGCTGCGCAACGGGGCACAATGGTTTACGGCAGTGGGTACGGAAAAGAGTCCGGGAACCATGTTGTTTTCGTTGAGTGGGGCCGTCAATCGTCCTGGCGTGTATGAATTGCCGTTGGGGACGCCGTTGCGCCATCTGATCGAAGAATGTGGAGGGGGTGTTCCGCATGGCCGCGGGATCAAAGCCATCTTTCCGGGGGGGCCGTCCTTTGCCATGATGGGGCCTGAAGCCTTGGATTTGCCCATGGATTTCGATGCCTTGAAGCAGGCCGGGACCGGGTTGGGGTCGGCCGGGGTGATTGTCGTCGATGATGCCACCTCTATGGTGACTCAGACCCTCAAGCTCTCGACGTTTTTTCGGGAGGAGAGTTGCGGGCAATGTCCGCCGTGCCGGATCGGGACGGAGCATCTGGAAGAACTGGTGGCGAAAATCGAGGAGGGGAACGGGACACGGGAAGATCTGGATAAACTCTTGCAGATTTGCGGGTTCGTCAAAGGCACGGGCTATTGCACGTTGGTGACGGGCGCGGCTGTCCTGGTCCAAAACAGTCTTCGGCTGTTCCGGCACGAATTCGAGGAGCGCGTCGCCAAGTGAGCATGTCCACCCGACCGCCACGGAACCGGCGATTGCCGTGGGGTGAGTGATCCCTGATGCCGCGTGTCACCTTTATTCATCCTGAAGGCACGAGCGGAGAGGTTCCGGAGAACGTCTCCCTGCTCGATGCCGCAGAGCAGTTGGGTTTTCCGCTCAACCATGATTGCGGGGGGAGCGCCTCGTGTTCGACCTGCCGCGTCGAAGTGATTATGGGCGGAGAGCATTTATCCGAAATAGATTTTGAAGAGCAGGATCTGCTCGACCGTGAAGCCTTAACCGAACCCTACCATCGTCTGAGTTGTCAGGCCTTGATCCTGGGAGACGTCGTGGTACAGGTGCCCGAAGAAAAATGGGCGGCGGCTGCCGATCAGCCGGACTCCTCGAATGCCACGGAACGTTGACCCGTGAGCCGGAGCGGAACGGCGATGAACGAAAAAATCTGCGTGACCCGTCCATACCGGTTTTGCGCGGCGCACCGGTTGCATACCAATGCCTTGCCCGATGACGTCAATCGAAAAATCTACGACAAGTGCAACAATCCCAATGGACATGGCCACAACTACACCGTGTTCGTGACGGTCACCGGCGAATTGGATCCCAGGACCGGCGACGTGACGGACGTCGAAGCCTTGGACCGGCTGGTGAACCGGAAAATTGTGGAACGCTTTGATCACCGTCATTTGAATCACGATCCGGCGTTTCAAGATCTCGTGACTACCGGTGAAAATCTCGTCAAATTTATTTGGGACGAGTTGGTGAACGACGTCCCAATGGGACGGTTGGAAAAAATCGGGCTGATTGAAACGCGCGACAATTATTTTGAATATCAGGAGTCCGTGTGACCTGCACCTCAAGCGGCCTGAGAAGCACCAGATGAACAAGCGTCAATCTCCCAAGTCCTCGCCAAAGCAGCGCGCGCGAGTGACGAAGACGTTTTCGGGCTCCGCCCAAAAACCCGTTGACAGTAAAGCGATACAGCCGTTGATCACACAACTCCTGCAAGCACTGGGAGAAGATCCGAAACGTAGCGGATTGGAGAAAACGCCAGAGCGTATCGCCAAGTCCCTCGCGTTTTTGACGAAAGGATATACTCAGGACATCAAAGAGATCATCAATGGGGCCCTGTTTCCGCTTGAATATGACGAGATGGTCATTGTCCGCGACATTGACTTTTACAGCTTATGCGAACATCACCTGCTCCCGTTTTTTGGAAAGTGTCATATCGGGTACATCCCGAATAAACAAGTCGTCGGTCTCAGCAAACTGCCGAGGATCGTCGAAGCGCTGAGCCGGCGGCTTCAGGTGCAGGAACGCCTGACCGTGGAAATCGCCGAGACGCTCAAGACGGAACTGAATCCCTTGGGGGTGGGGGTCGTCGTCGAAGCCCAGCACCTGTGCATGATGATGCGCGGCGTCGAAAAGCAAAATACCATCGCCGTCACGAGTCACATGCTGGGCGGGTTTCGCAAGCAACAGCAAACCCGCGAAGAATTCCTGAAACTCATCGGCCGCTCCGTTTGAGTCTGGGTTTTCCCCTCTCCTTTGTAAGGGGAGGGCAGGGTGGGGTAGAGCCTCTGGTCGTTTGTCGTTGCCTCTACCTCCCCTAACCCCTCCTTACAAAGGAGGGGAACTGTATTTACACATCCGAATCCTCTACCGACCTCAAAAAACTCAGGAGCGCCGTGTTGAAGTCGCCGGGGTTTTCCATGTTCGAAAGGTGCCCGGCCTGAGGGATTCGCACGAAGGTTGCGCCGGGAATCTCTTTAGCCATCTCTTCCACTTCCTCGGGTGGTGAGGCGAGGTCCTCTTCGCCGGCGATCACCAACGTCGGAACGGAAATGGTACGAGACAGGGGAGTGGAATCCGGGCGTTCTTCCATGGCCATGAGATCGCCCACGATCCCGGAAACCTGGTTGCCGGTGATGATCGTGCGCAACTGATCCTGCAAGTCCGTGCGGTGTTCACAGGCAGCGGGGCTCAACAGTTTGGGCAACATGAGATCGGCGATGACCGACGCCCCCCGGCGATACGCGATCTGGGCCATGGAGAATCGAGCGGCCCTGGCGTCAGGCGTATCAGCCGTGGCCCTGGTATCGGCCAACACGAGTGCTTGAAAAAGTCCGGGGTGCGTTCGATACAGCGCGAAGAGGACATACCCGCCCATGGACAGTCCCACGAACGTCGCCTGCGCAATACCCAGGTGTTCCAGCAAACTGCTGACGTCCTCTGCAAACTGGTCCAGGGTATAGCGCCACATCGGCGCATCGGATTCCCCATGCCCCCGCAGGTCGATCGTGATGACGCGATACCGATCCGATAGAGCCGCCACCTGCGGCACCCACGTCGTCCGGTTAAGCGGAAACGCGTGGAGAAACACCACCGGAGGCCCATGTCCTTCATCCGAATAAGCAAGATCGATGTCGTGAATGCGCGCTTTCATCTTCAGTCATTCTGCTTCCTTCCGTCATCCTCGACGTTTGTAATCGAGGATCCAGGGGTTTTCTTTTTGCATGCGTAGCCGCGCCATCTCATGGCGCTTCTTGTTCTTGGCCTCTCCAAGCCGCATGAGATGCGGCAGCTACAACTACAAAAACAAAGACCCTGGATCCCCGATCGAGCCGGGATTTGCACCGGGTTTCAAAGGCGTTATAGCATGTTCATAACGTAGGCTTCAGGAAAAACATGATGTCTGACGACACTCCACCTGACCTGTTCTCTGCCGCTCCACGGCCGAATCCTAAGTCAAAACACACCCAGGCGCAAATGCCGTCCACCCCGCTGGCCGAGCGGCTTCGTCCCCGAACGTTCGACGAATTTGTCGGCCAGGATCACGTGCTCGCCGGGCATCAATCGCTCCGGCAGGCCATTGAACACGACCGGGTTCCGTCGCTCATTCTTTGGGGTCCGCCAGGGTCGGGAAAAACAACCCTGGCACACGTCATCGCCCAAAAGACGAAAGCGGCATTCGTGGCGTTTTCCGCAGTGGTCAGCGGGGTGCCTGAGCTGCGAGGGATCATCAAGGAAGCCGTGCAGCGACGGCGCATTCATGACCAGGCCACGATTCTCTTCGTGGATGAAATTCACCGGTTCAACAAAGCGCAGCAGGACGCCTTTTTGCCTCACGTCGAGAAGGGGGAGATCATTCTCATCGGCGCGACCACGCAAAACCCGTCCTTCGAGGTTATTGCCCCGCTCCTGTCCCGTTCCATGGTCGTGACGCTCAATGCGTTGGATGATGAGGCGATGGGCATGATCCTGGACCGGGCACTGAACGACGTCGAGCGCGGGTTGGGAACATCCGGGGCGACGTTGACGGATGAAGCCAGGCAATATGTGATCCGGTACGGGAACGGGGACGCGCGGTCAATGCTCACGGCCCTTGAATACGTGGTCCGGCAGGCTGCGTCCTCTTCCGGGAAGCCGGTTGCCCTTGACGCTCCACACCTGGAGGAAATCCTTCAGCAACGCGTGAGATACGACAAGGACGGCGAAGAGCATTACAACTTGATCTCCGCTTACATCAAGAGTATGCGGGATTCCGATGCCGATGCCGCGTTGTATTGGTTGGCCCGGATGCTGGAAGGTGGCGAAGATCCCAAATTCATTGCGCGACGCATGGTCATCTTCGCGTCGGAAGACGTGGGCAACGCCGAGCCCATGGCCGTGGTTGTGGCCACGTCGATTTTCCACGCCGTGGAAGTGATCGGACTGCCCGAAGCCCAAATCAATTTGGCGCAGGGCACCACGTATTTGGCGGCCTGTCCCAAGAGCAACGCATCCTACGCCGGACTGATCGAAGCGCGAAAGGATGCCAGGGCATTCGGCAATCTACCCGTCCCCCTGCATTTACGGAACGCCGTGACGTCGCTGATGAAGGACCTGGGATATGGAAAAGGATATCGCTACGTCCATCATGCCGAAAAAGCGCGAACCGAACAGACCCATTTACCGAAAGAACTCGACAAGAAGAAGTACTACCGGCCGTGAATTCTCTACCTCCCCTCGCCCCTCCTTACAAAGGAGGGGAATGAAAAAGACTCCCTCTCCCCATACAAAGGAGGGATGCTAGTCTTTTCCCTCCCCTTTGTAAGGGGAGGTCAGGTGGGGTAGAGGTATCGGTGAATTACAGAGCATCTACTAGCCGACTCGCGCCAGTTGGTCTTTGAGTTCCGCGAGTTCGGTGGAAAGGGTTGACCAACGGTTGGTCAGGACGTCCAGTTCCTCTTTCCAGCTTTCGTGTTCCTGGTGCAACTCGTTCCACCGGGGAAAATCCTGGTAGAGTTCCGGCGTGGCCAGTTCCTCTGTCCGGGCTTTGATCCGGTCTTCCAGGGCCGTAATTTCCTCTTCCGACCGGGCCACCTGTTTTTCCAACCTGTTGATCGTCTTGGTTATGTCACGGCGAGTGGGTTTCTTCGATGAGGGAACTGTCTTTGCCGTGGGCGAGGCTTGCCGGGCTTTTGGTTTTTTTTGTCCGGGGGGCGCCAGGGCTTCTTCCCGTGCTTTCAAGGCCTCGAGTTCCTGTGAACGTTTCCACAAATAATATTCATAATCTCCCAGGTAATCCTTGACGCGGCCGTCTTCGATCTCCACGACACGGGTCGCGACGCGACTCAGAAATACCGGATCATGGGAGATGAACACGATCGTCCCTTGAAAGTCGATGAGCGCATCGGTGAGCACGTCCACGGAGGAAGGATCCAGGTGATTGGTGGGTTCGTCCAACAGGAGTGTGTTTGCCGGTTCCACGAGCATGCGAGCCAGGGCCACCCGGTTGCGTTCCCCGCCGCTCAGGGCCTTGACCGGTTTTTTCTGATCCTGTCCGGAAAACAGAAAGACTCCGGCTGTCTTCCGCAAATAATTCGTCTCGGCCTGAGGCGCAGCTTCGGTCAGGGATTCCAGGATCGAATGCTCGGGGTTCAGTATCTCGGCTTGGTGCTGGGCGAAATAATGCAGCGTCACGCCGTGGCCTTCCTGTCGCGTGCCGGCCTCGAACGGCAACACGCCGGCGAGCATTTTCAACAAGGTGCTTTTCCCCGCACCGTTTTCTCCAACCAACGCGACGCGTTGTGCGCAGTCGATGGAAAAGTGCAGCCCCTCATACACGACGTTGTCGTCGTATTGTTTGCGGACGTCGTTCAGTTCCAACACGCGGATTCCGCTCTTCGCGGGCTGTGGAAACTTGAATCGGAGCCGTTTGGGATCCCGTTGCGTTTCGAGAAGTTTGATTTTTTCCAACTGCTTGATGCGGGATTGCACCTGTTTGGCTTTCGTTGCCTTGTACCGGAAGCGATCCACAAACTTTTGAACGCGCGCGACTTCCTTGGCCTGACGTTGGGCAGCCGCGGCTTGTTGCGTATCGAGTTGAGCCCGCTGTGCCTGAAAGGTCTGGTAATTGCCTCGATATTCCAGGATCTGGCGATGACGGATTTCCCAGATGTGCGTGGTCAGGCGATCAAGAAATTTCGTGTCGTGGCTGATGACGAGCATGGTCATTTTCGAGGCGAGCAGGAAGGATTCGAACCAGGTTTGCGTGGGTTTGTCCAGGTGGTTCGTCGGCTCGTCCAGCAGCAGCACGTCGGGGTTGGTCAGCAGAAGATGCCCGAGGGCCACGCGCATGCGATAGCCGCCGGAATACGTTTGCAGGGATCGATGCCAGTCTGCTTCGCCAAACCCGAGACCCGATAAAATTCGTTTGGCTTCATGTTCCGGATACTGCTCCCGATGAGCCGCTTGGAGCACGGTCAGGTCCGTGGGAGCATCGAGTTCCTGGGGGAGATAGCCGATACGGAGCCAGGGTCGTTTGCGAATGGTCCCGTCGTCAGGAGAATCCTCGCTGATGATCATCCTGAGCAGGGTCGTTTTGCCCGTGCCGTTTCGACCGACGAGGCCGACCCGGGTTTCCGGGCGGAGATGGGCCGACGCCTCGGAAAAAAGCATTTTCGTCGGGTACTGTTTGGTCAAGGATTCAATGTGGATCATCGCTCAATCCGGTAATCCAAACATCGGCTTGGGCTTCAAAACCGGGAGAAAAAATACGGAAAAGCGAGGCGGGATTTGACCACTACGAGTAGTTGGTGGAGCTGGCCGGGATTGAACCGGCGACCTCGTGAATGCCATTCACGCGCGCTCCCAACTGCGCCACAGCCCCACTCGAATGTATGTTCGGAAGAATCAGGCAGCACCTAAATCGAGGTGAATCTATCATGCAGGGTAGGATCGGTCAAGGTGGCAGGAGCGGTCGATCTCTCATTCTGTACCAACCATGCATAAAAATAAGGTGGCAACCGCATGGCACACTTTGATATGAAGAAAGGCATGACTGACGTGAGAGTTCGTTTTGCGCCGAGTCCCACGGGGTATCTCCACGTCGGAGGTCTGCGTACGGCCTTGTTCAACTGGTTGTTCGCACGACGGCACGGCGGCACGTTTATTTTGCGGATTGAGGACACGGATCGCGACCGATCAACCGACGCCGCCATCGAGGCGATTCTGGATGGACTGCGCTGGGCCGGGCTGGATTGGGATGAGGGCCCGCATCGTCAAAGTGACAGGTGGGATCTCTACCGGCAAAAAGCCATGGAACTGCTCGACCGGGGGCGAGCCTATTGGTGCGTGTGTACGCCGGAGGAACTCGAAGCGCGCCGGAAGGAAGCCCAGGCCAAAGGGGAATCTCTCAAGTACGACTGCCGGTGTCGTGAACGCGGCCTGACTGCTCCCACGCAATCGGCGGCGCTCAGGTTTCGATCTCCGCAAGAAGGGCAAACCGTTGTCGAGGACCTGATCAAAGGCTCCATCACGTTCGACAACGCCGTATTGGACGACCTCATCATTCTTCGGTCGAACGGCTATCCCACGTACAATTTGTCCGTGGTGATCGATGACGCCCTCATGGGCATCACGCACGTGATTCGCGGTGATGATCACGTCAACAACACCCCGCGCCAAGTGTCCTTGTTCGAAGCGTTGGAGTATCCGGTGCCCAAATTTGCTCACGTACCGATGATTTTGGGTGAAGATAAATCCCGACTCTCCAAACGACATGGCGCCACTTCGGTCCTGGCTTACGAGGAAATGGGATATTTGCCGCAGGCGCTGGTGAATTACTTGGTCAGGCTGGGATGGTCGCACGGCAACCAGGAAATTTTTTCAATTGGGGAGATGATCGAAAAATTTTCATTTGACCACGTGCAATCATCCGCCGCGGTGTTCAACCCGGAAAAATTGCAGTGGCTCAACGCGGAATACATCAAACAAGGTGAATCCCGGCACCTCGCGGAACTGTTACTGCCCTTTTTGGAAAAGCAGGGATACGACCCGAACGGAGTCGTTCAGCCACGCGGTGGCATCGAAGCGGTGGTCCCGCACCTGCGCGAGCGCGCCAAAACGTTGGTCGAAATGGCGGACTGGACCGTGCCTTATATTGTGGACCCCGTGGCAATGGACGAAGCCGCGGCCGGCAAGTTTCTTACCCCCGCAATTGCGCCCAGTCTGCACAAGTTTGCCGAACGGGCTAAGACAATCGAGCCTTTTTCCAAAGAGACGCTCGAACCCGTGGTGCACGCCATCCTCGAGGAAGAACAGTTGAAGATGGGAAAATTCGCTCAACCGTTACGCGTTGCCCTCACCGGAAGAACCTTTAGCCCGGGAATTTATGAAGTTATGGAATTACTGGGTAAGGATCGCACCCTCATACGCATTGGACAGGCGCTCAATCGAATAAAGGAACCTCTGATTTAATGCACTATCGGGCGCATGGCTACGTTGTGTCCTCGCTCAACCCTCACCTATCTCGATGATACGCTTCGGGTTTCGCTCCGGGACGCCTTGCCCTGCATCCCGCTATCACAATAAATCAGAGGTTCCTTGGTTCGTAGTGTCTGAAAATCCTGCGTCAGATCGCTAGGATGCGCTGGGGGCGATGTCAAGAGCCGGCTTATCGCCATGAGGCAAAAGGAGTTCTACTTGTTTCGCGATTGACTCGAGTAAAAGTTTCTCGGGGCGGCTACGGGAGAGCACAAGCAATCCCATGTACAAACTCAGGATGGCGCTCGCGGTCTGGGCCGGTGCCACCGACTTGGCGATTTCTCCGATGGCGAGACCCTGTTCGATTCTTTTTCTGAAAAATTGTCGCTCCATGTGGGTGAAGGCCCGGCGGACGAACTTGGCCACCTCCTTGTCGTGTGGTGATAACTCCATGGCCGTATTGACCAGAAAACACCCATTGCGTGCCCGGTGTTTCTCCACCGCCTTGATCGCGTCCTGGAATAACCCGAGGATGGCCTGGCGTGGCGACGGCATTTTCAACCGCTTTGCAACTTCGGCCCGGCGGTGGACACGGTCGTACCGGCGCAACGTATCGAGGAAGAGGGTGCGCTTATCGCTGAACGCGTTATACAGGCTGGCGCGTTGGATCTGCATGTGGTCCAGGAGGTCGTTTAAGGACGTGGCTTCATAGCCACGTTTCCAGAAGGCCCTCATAGCCTTGTCCAAGACTTCATCGACGTCGAATTCTTTTTTTCTAGGCATCACAAACCCGCTGAATAATAAAAACGATGTCCTTAAAGTGTAAGGTTATACATAAAAGACAATAATTTCAAGCATTTCGGAATGCTCATTCTGATATGAACGGTCTAAAAAGGCGAAGGCTCGACGTTTTGGAGGGTGAGTTCCCTTGCCGGCATCCGTGATCCATAAAGGTACCTTTCCCAATTCCACGGGGAAGTCGTTAAGCAGGGACAGGACGGGTCACGTCACAATCGAGGTCATTTCTTGACTCAAAGAAAAGTCTCCGTTTAAGCTTTTCCTTGGACTGGGGGATCGTCTAAGGGTAGGACATCAGATTCTGGATCTGAGCGTGAGGGTTCGAATCCTTCTCCCCCAGCCAATCTCCGTAGCCGTCAAAGTTCAGTGTACGGTCGGATGACGAATAGAAGGCAGGGGTGTGACGTGTATCCAGCACCAGGGAGGCAAGTGATGATGGCACACATGATGATCCGTATTCCGTTCAGGCGTCTTGCCTTGGCCCTGGGTGTCTGGCTGCTTGCTTTGGCTGGTGTGGCAAACGCCGAAACAGGTCGCCGGGGATTCTACGCCGGCCTTGAGTTGGGGTTCGCCAATGCTGTGGACGTGGGGTCCCTCGTGTCTGCCGTGACCCATCCGACCCAGTGCGACGTCTTGGTTGGAGGGAACCCCAACGGTCCGGGCTGCGCGGATACGACGCCGAGACGGCTCTCCACCAACTCGTTTGACCTGGAGACAGGCTTCTTGGGCGGCGTCAGCGTCGGATATGCGCTGGATGGGTTTCGCGTCGAATTCGAATACCTGAATCGGTCTCATCGTGGCAGCAATTCCTCGCTCCTGAATGCTCCCAGTGACAATCAGGCAGCCGTGAGCAAACTGTTGGAATGGAGTACGCTCGACCCGCCCTCGGAACGGGTATCGGACTTCAGCGCCCATCAATTTTTCGTGAACGCCTACTATGACTTTCTGAACGATTCGCGCTGGACGCCGTACGTGGGCGCGGGCGTCGGCTGGTCCCGCACCAGTCTGAACTATCAGGCTCGCTTCTTGCGCAAGACGGTTGACCAAGGCTACCCGGCCGATAAACCACCGGCTGCCGCCGGCACGCTGAGCCTACTGGATACCGAGGTCACTGATATGGTCTTCGGCTTCCAATTCCTGGGAGGCATGGATTACGCGCTGACGGAAAAAGTATCAATCGGAATGAAAGCCCGCTGGGCGTCCTTCCAGGACCTTGAAGACGACACCGTGTGGACCCTCATCAGAAGTCACAGGCCGGTCCGGGCTGACGGCACGACCCCGTTCGACAGCACCCTGACGTTCAGCGACACCCAATATTGGGCGCTCAGCGTCGGGCTGAAGTACGCTTTTTGACCCTGACGCTGGATGGCGCGGTCACCGTATCGGACAGGCCGAACACGGGGCCTTGACGCCTCCTGATCAAAAACGCAAGAAAAAGACGTTTCCGCATGTCCAATCCTCAGCAGGCTTCCACGGACTTCATTCGCGCGATTGTGGCGCAGGACCGGGAGAGCGGGAAATTCGACGGCGCCGTGCATACACGCTTCCCGCCGGAACCCAATGGCTATCTCCATATCGGGCACGCCAAATCCATTTGTTTGAATTTCGGCATTGCCCAGGAATCGTCAGGGGGCCTGTGCAATTTGCGGTTCGACGACACCAATCCCGCCAAGGAAGACGTGGAATACGTCGAGTCCATTCAGGAAGACGTGCGCTGGCTGGGGTTCGACTGGCAGGACCGGCGTTTCTTTGCCTCGGATTATTTCGAGAAGTTGTACGAGTACGCGGCGTTGTTGATCAGGAAAGGCAAGGCCTACGTGGACAGTCTGACCGCGGACGAGATTCGATACTACCGGGGGACCCTGACGGAGCCGGGCAAGGAGAGCCCGTATCGAACGCGATCCGTGGAAGAGAATCTTGACCTGTTCTCGCGGATGCGTGCCGGCGACTGCGAAGAAGGGGCGCACGTGCTCCGTGCCAAAATCGACATGGCCTCGCCGAATATCAATATGCGCGATCCTACGCTCTACCGGATTCGACGGGTTCCGCATCACCGGACGGGCACTGCGTGGAACATCTATCCCACGTATGATTTTGCGCATCCGTTGTCCGACTCCATTGAAGGCATTACGCATTCCCTTTGCACCCTGGAGTTTGAAGATCACCGGCCATTGTACGATTGGGTGCTGGACGAATGTGAAGTGACCTGCCATTCCCGGCAGATTGAATTCGCGCGCTTGAACCTGACGCACACGGTGATGAGCAAGCGGAAGCTGTTAGAACTCATTGAAGAGTCACACGTGTCCGGATGGGATGACCCGCGCCTCCCCACGCTGATGGGCTTGCGACGCCGCGGCTATCCCCCGGAGGCAATCCGGCGGTTTTGCGAACACGTTGGGGTGGCGAAACGCGACAGCGTGGTGGAGGTGAACTTGTTGGAACATTTCGTCAGGGAGAACCTGAATGCGAGTGCGCAACGGGTCATGGTCGTGCTCCGTCCCCTGCGCGTCGTCTTGACCAATTACCCTGAAGGTCAGGTGGAAGACGTGCAGGCGGTCAATAACCCCGAGGATTCTGAGATGGGGAGCCGGACGGTCCCGTTTTCCCGTGTCCTCTATATCGAGCGTGAAGATTTTCGTGAAGATCCGCCGAAAAAATATTTTCGGCTCGCGCCCGGGCAGGAGGTGCGGTTGCGCTATGCCTACATCATTCGATGCGAGGACGTCATCAAAAATGAGCAGGGAGAGGTCGTCGAAGTTCGCTGCGCGTATGACCCGGAAACAAAGAGCGGATCAGGACAGCCCGGTCGAAAGGTGAAAGGCACCATTCACTGGGTGTCCGAGCCACATGCGCTCGAAGCCGAAGTGCGGTTATTCGATCACCTGTTTTCCGATCCCAATCCCGAAAAGGACGGCCGGGATTACCGGACCGTACTCAATCCGAACTCGGTGGAACGGTTACAGGGCTGCCGGGTCGAACCGGCGTTGCAGGGAGCGGCTGCCGGCCAACGGTTTCAGTTTGAACGGCAGGGCTACTTTTGCGTTGATTCCGATTCGACCGCTCAACGACTCGTATTCAACCGCACCGTCGCGCTCCGCGATTCCTGGGCGAAACTCGAAAAGAAATGACATACTCCCCTAACAACCCCCTTTTTTGGTTTTTTCCCCATGGCGTGGTCACCCGACAGGGATAACTGTCGCATCCTCAATGGTCAGCGACGTTCGTTCGATCTTCTGGATAGTGCCCCTGGCGATAACCTCGGCCCCATCGCGAATGTTGGCGACGTCTCGTGCATGCTGAGAATCCACATACACATAGACGGTCTTCTCCGGGAAATCATCCGCGTCCCATTCAAGAGCCACCATGAAAAGCGACGCCAAGGTGCTGGGTCGCAGATCGCTCTTAAAATCGAATCTGCGCGGCATGACTTTTACGTTACTAAATTAAATTCGCCGTGCACTTGAATGGACAAGCCGATTTGAGACTGAACCGCGTCTTGACCCCCGAGCGCCACAATCTCCATTAATTCCAGCGTCGTCAAGGAGGTCGCTGGTAGCGTGACGTCTCGTGAGGGAGGGGGCGCAACCGGGGAAGGCTCCGGGTGGCCTGCGACAGCGGATTCCCTTTCTGTCGTCTCGATGGGCGGCATGAGTAGCGCCATCAGCACTGAACACACGAGGGCAACCAGGACCAGCCAGTGAATGTACCGCTCAATCCCGGTGCGCCATCCTTCGAGAGTCTTTCGCCACCCACTGACGCTGACTTCCCGCCAGCGCAAAAACCCGTTGAGGACCACCCGCCCCGTCGCGACCGCCGTAATCGTCATCCAAAAAATTAGAATTCATACCAGAACATCCAACGCTTCCTTGCCACCCATTTCAGCAACGAAGTCTTTGAACTCGTCCGTGATAAGTCCGGTGACAACCGCCTTCGCCAATTCCACGAAAAAGTTCGACACGACAATCCCTGTTTGCCGAAAGTAGAGGCATTTGACACGTCAAGATGGACGTTCGTAACTTAACGGCAGGGCGCCGCTACTGACAAGTTCGCTGCAACCTCACCTGGATAATTTCCCTTGCAAAGGGGAGGGCGTGGTGGGGTAGAGCCACACATATTTGTAGCCGCGCCATCTTAGGGGGCTTCTCATCAGCATCGATATCTTGACCGGTCTCCCAACGAAGGAATAGATAAGTGAGCCATGGCTGTTAACAGAGATAAACCTGATCGATGGAGACAGGATATTGCGCAGTCGGTGGATATGTACAACGACTGGTTCGCACAGTTTGCGCCAGCGGCTTACCGCAAGACGAGGGTGCAGACAACAGAGGAAGTCGAGGCAACACTGAAGGCGACGAACAATCTATCGGATATCAGCGTGGCGTTGCTAAAAGCAAAACCCGCTGCCCTACCAACATTGCGGATGTCTACCTGCCCGCCTTTGGCCGTGGATCGTTTGATCGGTCTGGCAGGCGTATCCAAGAATCTTGTTAGGGTAATGGAAAAGGAAGCGAAGCTCCCGCCGCTGATGCCACAATGGGAACTGGACAGTGATCTTGAGAAAATCGGGGAGATTATCGAGAAGATGGCTGACCCGGACATCTTCGTCTGGCTGGAACGTGGCGACAATCCGTCTAAACAGGAATTGCATCGAGCGGCGACGATCGTTGCCGACCGTCTGTGTGGTGCGGTTGCAAATCCGATTATTCGGAATGCGCAGGAAAAGCGCCAACTTGGCGCGGTTGCGGAGTGGTTGACGGCGTTGGGTTATCAAAATCTGCCTGCCGGTGAAGGCACGAAATATGGCGACATGCAGCCGGGGACATTCTCGTTCCGATTGAATGTTCCGATTAAGCAGAAAACAACCCGCAGATCGGTTAATATTCCTGTAGATGCAGTGATCATGCCGAAGAGCGCGAGAGCAGGTGGGTTGCCGTTACTCGTCGAAGCGAAATCGGCGGGTGACTTCACGAATGTTAACAAACGACGCAAGGAAGAAGCCGCAAAAATGAACCAATTGCGACGGACTTATGGCAAGGACGTACGGTTCATTTTATTCCTATGCGGATATTTCGACAGCGGCTATCTCGGTTATGAAGCTGCGGAAGGTATCGACTGGGTGTGGGAGCACCGTATAGATGATCTGGGGGAGTTTGGACTTTAGATGGCGAAGAAGGTAACCAGAGCATTGGAAGAGCAACGCTTGACACTACAGAGAGAACTGGATGCCGGTAAGGAACAGGCGGAACGAAACCGTATGGGCCAGTTTGCGACGCCTACCGGGCTGGCCATTGACATACTTCGGTACGCAAAGGGGCATCTTACGGGAAAAGGCAGGAAAGTGCGCTTTATCGATCCGGCTCTTGGAACCGGCTCATTCTATTCAGCTTTGCTTGAGGTGTTTCCAAAAAGACACATTGCTGCTGCCGTCGGCTATGAGGTAGATCCGTATTATGGTGCGCCGGCCGCAAAGCTGTGGAGCGAGACCGGGCTGGATGTTCGACTGGCGGATTTCACCCAGGCCAATCCGCCGCCGGAAGCTGAAAAGTTCAATCTGCTGATCTGCAATCCGCCCTATGTGCGGCATCATCATATCACCAATGGGGAAAAACAACGGCTGAAAAGGAAGACACGCGACGCCGCTGGGGTAACTATCAGTGGCTTGGCTGGCCTGTATTGCTACTACCTGGGGTTATGTCATGCATGGATGGCAGATAGCGGCTTGGCGGCTTGGTTGATCCCGAGCGAATTCATGGACGTCAACTATGGCGCTTCGGTGAAGGGCTATCTGCTTAACAAAGTGACGCTATTGCACATTCACCGCTTCGACCCGAATGATGTGCAATTCGGTGATGCGCTGGTGTCGTCGGTTGTTGTCTGCTTCCGCAAGGAAGCCCCATCGCAGGGACGCGAGGTGCGGTTTACCTATGGCGGCTCACTGGAACAGCCAAAGCTTGAGCTTTTGGTGCCGGTCCATGCTTTGCGTAGCGATCCGAAGTGGACGCGGTACCCGATGCAACAGAGGGTTGAAGCAGCGAATGGACCGGTTCTGGGCGATTTCTTCAAGATAAGGCGTGGTCTGGCGACGGGGAATAACAATTACTTCATTCTGTCGGCAGACGACATCAAACGCCGTGAACTGCCGATGGAGGCGTTCCGGCCGATATTGCCGAGTCCTCGCTACCTGTCTGAAGATGAGGTCCAGGCGGACAGTATCGGAAACCCTGTGCTGAAACGACGGGTCTTCCTGCTCGATTGCCAGTTGGAGGAAGCGGAAGTCAAAGAGCGGTATCCGAAGTTGTGGGCTTATCTGGAAGAAGGAAAGGTCCAAGGCATCACCGAACGCTATCTCTGTCGGCACAGGACGCCATGGTACATGCAGGAGAATCGGCCACCATCGCCGTTCGTGTGCACCTATCTCGGCCGAAGTGACACGAAGAACGGTCGTCCGTTTCGCTTCATTCTCAATCATTCGCGGGCAACGGCCGCGAATGTGTATTTGATGCTCTATCCGAGAGGGCCGGTCGAACGGGCCTTGAAGAATAATCCGACTCTCAAAAGACGGATCTGGGAATTTCTGAACGAGATTAGCCCGAACGTGATGCTCGGCGAAGGCCGGGTCTACGGTGGTGGACTCCACAAGCTGGAGCCGAAAGAACTTGACAACGTTCCTGCTGCGAGGATCGCAGAACTACTGCCGGAATCAGCGCGGCAGCGTCAACAGAAGCAGGTTGATCTGTTCGAGCCAGCCTTCGGGGGTTTTTGAAGAATCGCTTTAGTAATATTCGCCGATGTGTCTGGAAGAATGATGAAAGATTGAGAGGAGAAAATCAGAGGGTTCAGGGCACGACGCGTTGCGGGACAGGACAACCCTGGCGGTCGCCTTCATTCTCGCTTTTGCTTGAAAGGAGGAATCGCTATGGGGAAAACAGTGCTGAAGTACAACGGTCACACGACCGCCCTGGTTGCCATAGGTTGGTTTTCGTTTCTTGTTGGACAACTCACGGAGTTGTCATGTATCTCGATCCCGCTATTGGCGATCGCCAGGGTCCTGCCCTGAGCCCTCTGAGAAAACAGCGATAGCCTCGTGGCGAGACTGCACGAAACGGGGTAAAGACAGCGATGGGGTGCATATGGCTGACCCGGAAAAACTCAAAAAACTCAGTGAACTCGACGAGAAGGGTCTTCGAGAAGACGTTCTACTTCCGCTGTTGACGCGACTTGGCTGTAAGGCTCCGACGATCTGCCACGGCCCTCAAGAGCGAGGTAAGGACATCATTGCTTACACGTACGACCTACTGGGTCAACGTGAGCACCTCGCGGTCGTTGCAAAGGCTGTCGACCTTAGCGGGAGTGTCTCCTCATCAAAAGGTCTCAGAGAAGTGGTTCATCAAGTACAGCAGTGCTTTGATGAACCATATGAGGATTTGTTCGGGATGACCAGAGTGTCGATAGACCGTGTCTGGATAGTCACCTCAAAAAGGATACTCTCTGGTGCAGAAACGTCAATATTCTCTTCTTTGGAGAAGAATAATCTGCGAAAACTAATTCGTTTCATTTCAGGGGAACGGCTCGCGGACCTTCTCGATGAGAACTATCCAGCATTCTGGGATCAATCCCTTGAACCGGCTAATGTTCTCAGAGAGCAGAAAGCGAGGCTTGCCCGGTTCTGCCAAGATTTACTTAGTGCACTAGGAGGCAACCAAGACGAAATTAAGGCCACCCTCAACGCGGTCCTACACTCATACAGTCCACCGAAAGTTATAATCCCATCTGACCGGACGCTGACACGGTTGTCGCCATACCGAGTCGAACTTGATTCAATTCCCGAGCCATATACGTGCGACTTTCAAATGAGTGGCTGCGGTTCAATTCGTGAAGCTTTCTTCGCGGCGAAGCAGAAGCTTTATTATGCAATGTTCGATGTGGACGAACTCATGGAGAACTATGGAGAAGTTATCGACGAGACCGATCCCAAGAGGTTCGTAGATGCATTTCTAGAGAAGCTTGACGAAGAGTATCCATTTTTCAGGCGCTCCTACGGGCGCGCCAGTGACGCGGATCAGGCAATCGGACATCTTAGTGATGGTCTGACGGAGTTCATGGAACTCCAGACAGGTCTGAAGGCGGTCGGGCGTTGGGAATGGGCAACAGCACTTGTTGCTTCCGTTTCAGCGCTAGAGCCAGATATCAAGTCGTTTTTGCAACACCTAGAAAAGGATGAATTCACACTCTATTGGCCAGTTGACAACATTCGGTCGACGCCTGTGCTGCGTTTGGAATACACAGAACCAAAAACGAAGAAACTTACATTTATCACGAAGCACACAAGGAATATCGAGTCTTTTGGTAAGAAGAGTGCTCGGCCCGTTACGGCTGTCGACATTACAGTCGAGGTTCAGCGAGAGATCACAGAATATCTGTGGAAACTGACACGGAAGTCTATAAACAAATGAGGCATACCTTGACGGTAGGATCGATACATCTTGAACGAAGACTCGAATGCAACCTCGAACCGTGTTCAATCCCGAATCCACCGCTCAACGGCTCGTCTTCAATCGCACCGTCGCGCTCCGCGATTCCTGGTCAAAACTTGAGAAAAAATAGTTTTCTCCTTCTGTCATCCTTGCGCACGCAAGGATCTAGAGTCTTCATTTTTACAAACGAAAGGAGCAAGAACCCTGGATTCCCGATCAAGCCGGGGATGACAGAAAAAGACAATAGAGGTAAAGACAATCCAGCCTCTCCGCAGTTGTAGCGGTGCGATTTTATCGCGCTAGGAGAGGCCTAAAGTACCAAGCGCCATGAGATGGCGCAGCTACAAATACAAAGAGAAAAGACAAAGGCACCCCTTGGGGTCACGCCCGGGCGCGAATGGCTTTGGGTCCTTTTGCCGAAACAAAAAGCCTGTCCTGAGCAGAGAGAAGAACCTCATCGTGCGGGGGCGCCACCCTGCTCACTTCGGTGTTCCTTCTATTCCATGGGCATGTCGATGCGCTGGAGGCCCAGCGTTTCGTAAATCTGTAACGAGGCCCTGGATTTGTTCAGGGTGTAGAGATGCACCCCAAGGACCTTGTTATCCAGCAGGTCCAGGACCTGTTCCGTGGCCCAATGGGTGCCGATCTTTTCGGCCTGGGCGTCATCCTTTGCGCTCGCCAGGGCGCGAAGCAACCTTCCCGGAAAGCGTGCGCCCAAGGCGAGTTCCGCCATCCGCTTCATCCCTTTCAGTGAGGTAATCGGCATGATACCCGCGATGATGGGGACGTGGATCCCGGCCAGCCGGCACCGTTCGCAGAAATCGTAGAAGTCGCGATTGTCGAAGAAAAGTTGCGTACAGATGTAGTCGGCACCGGCGTCGACTTTGGCCTTGAGATACTCGATTTCCTGGAGCCGGTTGGGCGTGTCGGGATGGCCTTCGGGGAATCCCGCTACGCCGATCCCCATATGAGGAAAATGTTTTTTGATAAAGGCTACCAGTTCCACGGCGTGGCGGAAGTCCTGCTCGGCCGGATCGCACGGCTCCTGGCTGGGTGGGTCGCCGTGCAGGGCCATGATGTTACGGATGCTGTGTTCGTCATACCGTTGGAGAATTCGGAAAATTTCATCCCGGCTCGACTTCACACACGTCAGGTGCGATACGATCGTCAGGTTCGTCTCATTGTGCAATTTGACGACCAGGTCATGAGTCAACTCACGCGTTGAGCCACCCGCGCCATAGGTGACGCTGACGTAGGCGGGTTTCAGGGGAATCAACTTCTGGATGGTATGGAACAACGACTCGGACGCAGCTTCGTTCTTTGGAGGAAAAAACTCAAAACTGATTGCAGGCTGGTTTTGCCGAAACACTTCTGCTATATGCACGTGGGACTCTTTTGGTGAAACGAGAGGTTCGTTGTTCGGCTAACAGTACTAGACCGGAGAGGATGAGGCAAGAATGGAAGAGGCATGGCCGTCGCAGAGGACTGCGGGACGGCACAGGGGCCGTCCCCTACGGGAACAAAGAGGTCTTCCTCCTGTAGGGACAACCCCCCGTGGTTGCCCGCGAGAACGGACATGATAAGAATCACGTGTATTCAAGGTAGCCTCCTCGACGTGGAGACCCAGGCCATCGTCAATGCGGCGAACAGTCACGGCCTCATGGGCGGAGGCGTATCCGGAATCATCCGGCGCGCCGCGGGATCAATCGTGGAAGACGAGGCGCGCCGACAGGCGCCGATACCCGTGGGGCAGGCCGTGCTGACGTCGGGTGGCCGCACCCGCTTTGCGGCAATCATTCACGCGCCAACCATGCCTGAGCCGTCTATGCGCATTCCCGTCGAAAACGTGAAATTGGCCACGCGAGCTGCGCTCCGGCTGGCCGATGAACTGGGTTTTGTTTCCCTCGCCATTCCCGGCATGGGGACGGGGGTCGGCCGGGTTGCTCCGGAGGAAGCCGCGCAAGGCATGGTCGAGGAAATTCGCGAGTTTCGTCCTCAATCCCTGCGATCGGTCACGTTGGTGGACGTTGATCCCGTGATGGTCCGGGCTTGGCAGGTTGTCCTGTCTCGGCCCGTGGTCCTCGAAGACGAATTCTGCGACATCGTGAAAAAGGCACGGAAGGGGAGAAGGGAAACGATCGCCGGCGCGGCGGAAACCGCGCAGCTTCACAAAGACGATTGGGAAAGTCTGGAACAGGGCGCTCGCGCCCCGTCGGAACACGAGGTTCAGGCTATGGCCAGGGTTCTGGCCCTCAAAGCTGAGGCACTGAGTGCGGTGTCCATAGGGGGATGGGTGCCGTATTCACCTCCGGCGTGGGTCTCTTCGCTGGTGGTGACGGTCCTGGGTGACATCGGGGGCTACGGAGTCAACGGGTACGTCCTGATCGATCCGCAAAGCAAACAAGCGGTCTTTATCGATACGGCGTACAATGCAGAGGCCATGCTGGCCGTGCTTGATGCGCAACACGCGACGTTGACCGGCGTATGTCTTACGCATGGGCATATGGATCATGCCGGCGGGCTGGATCGGATTTTGTCCGAATGGCCCGTACAGGTGTATCTTGGAGAAGGAGATTTTCCCTTGTTGCCCTGGAAGCCGCCAAAAAACACAATCGTTGTTCCCGATGATGGCCGGATCATTGCCGCGGGAGACCTGAAGGTCGAGTGCCTCGCCACACCCGGCCATACTCCCGGCGGGATTTGCTATCACGTTCAATCTCAAGGCCAGGCACTCTGTTTCGTCGGGGATACGCTGTTTGCCGGGTCCGTGGGCGGGTCCAATCCGCTGTCGTTATATGCGGAGCATTTGGCATCGGTTCGCCGCCGGATCTTGCAGTTGGATCCTGACACGGTGTTGCTCCCCGGGCACGGGCCGCCGACCACGGTCAACGAAGAACGTCTCATGAATCCCTTTGGTTGATTCGATCACCGTCCTTCACTCGTTATGGATCAGCAACAATTTCCTCCCGGACCGCAAAAAGGGTTTCCCGATGACCCGGAGGATTGGCCGCATGCGCACGATGAATGGTCGCCGGATTGGGAAGGTTCCGGGCCCGAGCCGGAAAGTGTGGTATCGGTCCTGTATCTCCCGCTCGGCTTGTTCCTAGTGACCGTCTTCACCACGTTTTGGGCTGGTGCGTATCAGGTCAATACCGAGCCAGTGTCAGGCGCATGGGATTTCCTTGCGCGCTATCCCGGCAGCCTGTGGAACGGGTGGCCGTTCGCCTGTACGTTGTTGGGGATCCTCGTCACGCATGAATTCGGACATTTCTATTTGTCGCGCGTCCATCGGGTCCCGGCGTCTCTGCCGCTGTTCATCCCGGGTCCCCCGCAATTTATCGGGACGTTCGGCGCCGTGATTCGCATGCGTTCACCCATTATGAATCGTCGCGCCTTGTTCGACATCGGTGTGGCCGGTCCGATTGCGGGATTTGTCGTAGCCGTGCCGGCGTTGCTGATCGGGTTGTCCTTATCGAGAGTCGAACCCACGATGGGTGTCTATGGGTTGCAATTGGGAGAGCCGTTATTGCTGCAATTCCTGGCGTGGCTCATGTTTGGACCGCTCCCCGAGACCTCTGACATTGTGTTGCATCCCGTGGCCTTTGCGGCGTGGTTCGGCTTTTTCATTACCGCGTTGAATTTGATTCCGATCGGGCAACTCGATGGTGGGCACGTGGCCTATGCGCTGTTGGGCCATCGACAACGGACGTTGGCGTTGGCGTCGATTCCGGTCCTGCTGGTGTTGGGGCTGTGGGGGTGGCCGGGATGGATTTTATGGACGTTTCTGGCCGGCCTGGTCGGACTCAGTCATCCGCCGGTGATCGATCCGGCAACGGAATTGGGTCGCGGGCGCGTCTGGGTGGGGTGGGGTGCGCTTGTCATTTTCCTCGTCAGCTTTTCCCCGGTCCCCTTCTATTTCGGCTGACGCGCTACCCTCGCCCCTCGTGGGTGTTCAGATTGTAGGGGCAGGCCCCTGTGCCTGCCCTCCACATAAAGGACAACCACAGGGGGTTGTCCCTACAGGATGACGGCCTCATGAGTTTTGTCGGGGACGGCTGCTACCTCCCCTGGCTCCCATTACAAAAGAAGGGAATAGTTCAAGAAAGAAAGAGAGCACTTCGATGAAACAATTGGAATCCTACATCCGGTCGGTCCGGCCGCAGTTTGAGGATATGCTCGGACAAGCGGTGGAGATCCCATCGGTGAGTTCCGATCCCGGGCGAAAGCAGGATATAACCCGGATGGCCACAGTGGCGGCGCAGTATCTACGGAGTTTCGGCGCGCGGGCGCGTATCGTCAAGACCAACGGCTATCCCGTGGTGTCGGGAGGCTGGCAGGCCGGGAAGTCGTCTCCCACGTTGACGATTTACAATCACCTGGACGTGCAGCCTGCGCAGGAACCGGAGTGGACGCACGACCCGTTCGTCTTTCGCAAACAGGGGGATACCTACCGGGGCCGCGGCGCCACCGATGATAAAGGTCCGGCGCTGGCCGCGCTCCTGGCCGCCCGGTATGCCGTGGAGCAGGGCGTCGCGTTGAATATCCGGTTTCTCTGGGAATTGGAAGAAGAAATCGGCAGCCCGAATTTCCAGGGTGCCTTGGAACAGCGGGCGGCGGTTCCGCGTCCGGATTCGGTCCTGGTGTCGGATACCATTTGGGTGTCGCGCCAACGCCCGGCCATCTCCACGGGGCTGCGAGGGACGTTGGCCGTCAGGCTGATCCTGCGCACGGGAACCACCGATGTGCATTCCGGGTTGACTGGCGGTGGGGCCAGAAATCCGCTGGCCGAACTCTGCGAAGCCGCGCAGTCGTGTGTGGAGGCGCGAACCGGCCGCGTGACCATTCCCGGGTTTTACGATGAAGTGGTACCGCCCACGGCCGGAGAAATGAAGCAATTCCTCTCCTCGGGCTTTCAGGTGGACCGATTCAAAAAGGCATACGGATTCCGGTCGATCCGGACACGAAACCGCGCCGAGTTGATCCGACGCATTTGGGCTGCCCCCACCTTCGAGGTGCATGGGTTGGTGGGCGGTTACATGGGGCCCGGCGTGAAAACCGTGGTGCCGCCTTCCGGGGAATTGAAGGTGAGTATGCGGCTGGTCCCGAACCAGAAGCCCGCCGTGATCCTCTCACGGCTGAAGGTCCACCTCAGGAAACTGAACCCCGACATCCGGGTCGAAGCTGACGGACAACTCGAACCGTTTCGGGGCGTGACGCAGGGCCCGTACGCCGACGCACTCCGTCAGGCGATGCGCACGGGATTCGGCAAGAACCCGTCATTGGTCCGGGAAGGGGGATCGATTGGCGCCGTGTCCCTGATGGAACGGAAGTGGAAGGTGCCCATTCTCTTCTGCGGGCTAAGCCTGCCGGAGCACGGCTACCATGCGCCGAACGAGAATTTCGATTGGGGCCAGGCGTCCGGCGGCATCCGCACGTTCGTCGACTACTTCTCCCGCGTCGCAAGACTGTAACTGTTCACTCACTCGTTGGCAGTTTCCGTTTTCTCCTTCTGTCATTCCCGCGCACGCGGGAATCCAGTGTCTTTGCTTTTGTATTTCTCCCTCTCTTCCTTATCCTTTCTTGCGCACCAGAATTCGTAACGGTGTGCCCTCGAACCCGAACGTGACCCGGAGTTGGTTTTCCAGGTAACGCAGGTACGCGGGGGTGATCACGGCCGACTTGCCCGCGAACAGCGCGAACGTGGGCGGTTTGGTGGCGACCTGGGTCATATAGAGCGATTTCGGCGGATTTCCTTTTTTCACGGTAAGTGGATTGTCCGTCAGCGCCTTCTGGAGAAATTGATTGAGGCGACCGGTGGGTACCCTATATGAAAACGCGTCCATGACCCGGGTGACCGTGCTGAACACGTGATCGACGGTCTTGGGCGAAAGCGCTGACCCGAAGACCACGGGCACAAAGGTGAAGAAGGGAAACTGTCGCTTTAACTCCAGGGAAAATTGCTTTTTGGCCTCGGGTTGATTCCGGCGCAGATCCCATTTGTTGACGAGTATGACGCAGCCCCGGCCTTGTCGTTGGATGAGCCCGGCAATTTTGGTGTCCTGGTCGGTGACCCCCTCGATCCCATCAATTAACAACACTCCGATGTCCGACCGCCCCAACGCTCTCATGGTCCTGGCGACGCTATAACCTTCGATGCCCGGCTCCACGCGACCGCGACGCCGCAGCCCCGCCGTGTCCGTCAACAGAAATGATTGGCCCTCACGTTCCAGTTGCGTGTCCACGGGATCTCTCGTGGTGCCAGGCACGTCGCTGACGAGAACGCGTTCTTCTCCCAGGATAGTGTTCACCAGCGTGGACTTGCCCACGTTGGGTCGCCCCACCACGGCCACCCGGGTCGTGGCGGTTTCCGCCAGGTCCTCATCATGCGCCGGCAGGAGATGCAGGAACGCCTCAAGCAGGTCATCCACCCCGTTGCCGTGTTCCGCCGACACGGGGAACAGCGTGTCCTTGCCGAGAGCATGGAAGTCTGCCAGCAGGGGTTCCAGCGCCGGGGTATCGATTTTATTGACCACCCAGAACGTGGGCTTATCCACCCCGTGAAGCGCATCCACGATCTCCCTGTCCACTGGCGTCAGCCCGGCGCGGCCGTCCATGATCACCAGCAGAACGTCCGCGGCGGCGAGGGCAGTTTGGGATTGCCGGCGGATGAGTCCAAGCATGCCGTCGTCAGCAGTGGGATCCAGCCCGCCGGTATCGACGAGCTGAAAGCGACGCCCCTGATACGTGCACTCGGCATAAATCCGGTCGCGGGTAACGCCCGGCCGATCGTCCACGATGGCGTTCCTGGTTCCCAGGATCCGGTTGAACAGGGTCGATTTACCCACGTTCGGCCGCCCGATCACGGCCACCAGCGGGACCCCCGACGGCCGCAACCCAGGCAGGAACGCCTGCCGTCTCGCTCGCGCTAGGGATTTTCGTTTCATGGTAGGCGGTTCTCTCTTTCTCTTGTCTTTATTATCTAGCTGTCATTCCTGACAGAAAGAGCTGGATCTCCGATTCAGGATGTCGGGGACGAATCCAGGATCTTTCCTTTTGTAGCCGCGCGATCTTATCGCGCTATTCCCCCTTGCCCGCCGGGTGTTCAGCCCGGAGTCAAGGGTAACAGATGTACCGGATACATGGGTAACACTTTTGATCGGGCAGGCCATAGCGGCGGAAGGTCTCGATCAAAGCCTGTTGCACGGGTGCCGTTTGTTGATTCATTCTTCGCGCAATGACATGAGATCCTGCTGCATCCAAAGCATACGTTCCTCCTTCCACGTGGTGAAGAGCAGAGTATGCCACACTCTATGATAAGCTTCGGGTTTCGCTCCGGGACGCCTTGCCCTGAATCCCGCTATCACAATAAACGTGTCCTCGACGCTTGTCCTCGACGTTTTTAATCGGGGATCTAATCGGGGATCAGAGGTTCCCTAAGAGAGGCCGTTGCGGTCCGGAAGGTAACGTGGGAAAGTGTCAACGCCTGTCCTGAGCGTAGCGAAGCGAAGTCGAAGGGAATGACTGAACGCATACAGGGATCACAGAAGGGGAGTATCGAGGATGACAGGAGGGAACGTCGAGAATGACAGAAGGGGGCATTGGTACGGTGTGCAGGCTGCAAGACGGTCCGGAGGATTCTTGCGAGTATGCATAGCGGGTCTGCTCTTATTTCCGGCATCCGGGTTGGCAAGTGATCAACACGAGCCCCCTGCAACGGTGATCCACTGGTCGGGATGGGGGGCTCAGGCCTTTGAGCGTGCCCAAACCGAAGACAAGCTGATCCTGCTCGATCTGACGGCCGTGTGGTGTCATGCCTGCCACGTGATGGATGAGACCACGTACGACAATCCCGCTGTGGTCAGTCTTCTGAATGCCGAATTCATCCCGGTCAGGGTCGATACCGACCAGCGTCCGGATATTGCGGCCCGGTACAAACACGGCGGCTGGCCTACCACCAGCATCCTGCTGCCTTCCGGAGAAATTCTCTTCCAGGCGAACGTCCTGCCCCCTGACGCCTTGCTCGAAGCGTTGCGCACGTCGGATGCCTTTTACCGGGAAAACAAACGGGATATGGCCGAACGGGTCGCCCGAATCTGGGAACGGGTAGAATCGGCGCAACGGGCAAGCCGTCAGCCTCGGGGGCGCATTTACCCGGAGATGTTGCCCCCAATTCTCGAAATGATGAAGCTGGAGCATGACCCCGTGTCCGGCGGGTTCCGGGATGCCCCGAAATTCTTTGAACCCGAGGCCATCGAATTGGCCTTCTCCCGTCATTTTTGGCATCAGGACCCGGAGTGGCGGCAAAGGGCATTGTTGACCCTGGATCAGCAGTTGAAATTGTATGATCCGATCTGGGGCGGGTTTTTTCGTTATGCCGAGGAAGCGGATTGGTCCCACCCGCATTATGAAAAGTTGCTTTCCATCCAAGCGACCAACCTGCTGAATTACCTGGAGGCGTATCAGGTTACCGGCCTGCCGCAGTACCGCGAGGTCGTTGAAGGAACCATGCGATACGTGACGCGGTTTCTTTCCGGCCAGGGAGGATTTTATGCCAGCCAGGATGCCGACGTTCGCAACGTCGAACGTTCAAACTCCGGCGTCAGGGGGAGCGCATTTTTTGCCTTGGATGAATCGCAGCGCCTGGCCGCCGGCATCCCTGCTGTTGACCGGACGATTCTGACCGACTGGAACGCCTTGATGATCAAGGCTTCTCTCAGGGTTTCACAGGTCCTGGGGAACATGGAGGCGCGGGATTTTGCCCTCAATACCCTCAGGCGGTTGTACAAGGAGCGGCATCAACCCGGCCGCGGCTTGGCGCATCTTCTTCACGACGGTCATCCCAGGGAATTCGGGTTGCTCGCCGACCAGGTCTTTTTTGCGGATGCCTTGCTCGAAGCCTTTTTGACAACCGGTTCGTCCCATTACCTGAAACAGGCTGAAACGGTCGTTGAGGAAGTCATCCGTTTATTTGAAGACAGTCAGGGGGGAGGCTATTTCGACCGGACGTCGTCCGCTTCATCGTTGGGATTGTTGAAATTTCCCCATAAGGATCTCCCGGTCAATGCCGCATTGTCTCAGGTTTTTTCCGACTTGTTTTATCTGACCCAGGACCCGCGATACAGGGAAAAAGCGGAGCATATTCTGCAAATGATTATGGAAGCCGGTTCCCTGCCGGTGGCCCATGCCGGCCTGGCCCTTCACCGGTTCCTGTACTACCCCGTGCACATTGTGGTGGTGGGTGAAAAGTCTGACCTTGCGGCCCGACGCCTCTTTGCCCGCAGCCTGGCCATGTATGCCCCCGGAAAACTGGTCCGGTTTTTGGATCCCCGCGTCGATTCCCTTTCCATCGGTGAAGTCACTTTCCCCAACGTGACCGGTCCGTTCGCCTACGTGTGTACCGATCGACTGTGCTCCAGCCCCATTGCGCAGGCCGAAGAATTGCCGGCCCGTTTCCAGGAAATGTTCACGGCACTCACGGAAACCCGGAAACCCTTCTCGACGAGGAATGGCCTGCCTTAACATCGCCGTTCTCCCTCTCTGTTATCTCCCCAATTTTCCCCTCTGTCTTCCTTGTAGATGTTCAGTAATTCGTTGACAATTCCCTCTCCGTCATCCC
>JAPPLK010000107.1 GCA_028819435.1 Nitrospira sp. | reverse complement strand
GCCGGGGATCCGGGCCAGGAGAAACCTCCGGGGAAAGGGGTATGAGGGATGAGACGTTGTGTCGGAACGGCCGACGTCGTCCTGGAGGATGTCGGCCCAGGGGAAAAGGGATTACAGGAATCTAGCGGCAGCAGCGAGGAGGAGCCCTGCGACTGCGAGCACGGTGCCGACATTCCATTTGATGATAAGGATCGTTTTGTCGGAGAGATCTTGTCTGACAGCCACGATTTCCTTGTTGAGACCGGCGGTCTCTTTTTTCAATTCCGCGGTTTCTTTTTGCAGGCCAGCAATGTCCTTTTGTACGCCGGCGATATCCTTTTGCGTTACAGCCTGGAGACCTTCAATGTCCTGCTTCGTGGCAAGATTGCCGAGAAGATATTTGGTGTAGTTTTTGACGAAGGCCTCAGCCACTGGTTGTGGCATCCCGGCGGCCTCCATCTCCTTTACGAAGCTATGGGTATCAGGGATTAGAGTCTGTTCCATCGTCGTTCTCCTTTTGCAAGCATGTGACGATTCTTCAGAATTGTCAAGCGCACCGACAGAGAGGACGGTGGCGGGGCAAGAGAACAGACCAACACGTAGGGAGAGATGAGCGGGGTGACGGCGCGGCCCTCAGGGTTTCGGCGTATCTCTGCCAATTGGTCCCTATTCTCTTGTCCTCCCTGGTTTGCCAGTGCCAGCTAGTCGGAGAGACGCCATGATGCCGTTCCATCGCGTTCCAGGTCCAACAGGAAACCTGGGAGTGGGCCACGAGGTCGACCAAGGCCTTCTTCGTTTTCGCTACGCCTCCGTGACCTGATCCGCGCTTACAGGAACGTCCACGCCTGAGCCGCTCGTGCGGCACTCTCACGCTGGTGAACCGGCATGGCGGATCGCTGATCGGCTAGGTGCCGGAGGGCTGGTGCGGCCGATCGCGAAGGGACAGCGGGCCGACGGGGTGAGAAGAGAAGGAGAGAGCAAGGGAGAACCGCTGGCGCGGTCGAGGCGGACAGAACGAGACTGATTCTGTCGGGTTCCGCTTCGCGACTCCGACCTACGGTCTCGGGACCGACGTGCCGTTGTCGATCTTGATGAGGGATTCGGCCGGAATGCCCAAGCCTTTGTGCAGGCGCCAGATCATCTTCAGGCTCAGCGGCCGCTTGCGGTTTAACACTTCATAGACCCGATTGCGGCTTCCCAGGTAGGGAATCAGGCTTTTCGGCGCCAAGCCGGTCTGCTCCATGTGGTGGCGGATCGCGGCGACCGGGTCGGGGAAATCCAGCGGGTAATGCTTGGCCTCCCAGGCCTCCACCAACGTCACCAACACGTCGAGCCGGTCACCCTCCGGTGTGTGGAGTCGGGCCGTCATCAGGCCTTCAATTTCCTTGAGCGTGCGACGGTAGTCCCGTTTGGTCTTGATCGGTGCGATGTCCATGGCTCACCTTTCACCATAGGTGTCGGCGTAGTGCGATTCTTATAGTCCTTCGCAGAGATCCAAAGCCGGCAGGTTTGATCAGTCGTGTGTCCCACAATCGGCCCCAAGTTGGGTGGTTGCAGGTTATTCATACCCCATTCTCCTCTCTAAATTCCGTACTCTCACACTTTCGGAGATGATGGTTGTTTTCTGGCCTATCGCCTCTTGAATTTCTTTCAATGATTTTCCCGCTTCCCACATTTCAAATAAGCAGCGAATGACGTTAAGCCGCCACAAGCCGAAAGGGGATTTTCTTTTCCAGGACGACAATAATCTTTAAGAGAAGATCCATGGAAATACTATTCTCTCCTCGATTGCTGATACGGGTAATCCGTGCCCGTGACGTTCCGAGTTTAGCGGCGATCGCTTCGTGGGATTCTCCCGACTGTTGAATGGCTTGGGCGGCCCGCTCATAGAGCAGCGATTTCAATTCCATGATGGCGGCATCCGCATCATTCAGTTCAAGGTCTCTTGCCAGTTTTCTGGCGTATCGACTGATGTTCATGAATCATCCTCCTCAACCGTTGTTTGGCCGTGTCAATTTCTTTTTGGGGAGTTTTCTGAGACTTCTTTATAAAAGCATGAGGTATCAAAATGGCATTGCCATCAAAAAACGCATAAAAGACTCTATAGATTCCGTTCTTCTCCTTGATTCTCAACTCAAAAGCCGATTGGTGTAGTGCAGGGATCTTTCTCGACTGAGGCATCCCGAGAAGAACCCCTCGTTGAAGGGCCAACAGAAGGGCTCCCACCTCTTTTTTGACCTCCACCGGAAAAGACCTCACGGTTTTTCTTGCGGAGGAATCCCAGACGATCTCTTTCATTCAAGGCATTGTGCTAAATTTAGCACTTTTGGTCAAGGGGGATGTGAGGAATTGTCATCAACTGAGTGACTACAGAAGATTGTCGGGTGACGCTTCGCGAACCCGGCCTACGTTCTTGGGACCGACGTGCCGTTGTCGATCTTGATGAGGGATTCGGCCGGAATGCCCAAGCCTTTGTGCAGGCGCCAGATCATCTTCAGGCTCAGCGGCCGCTTGCGGTTTAACACTTCATAGACCCGATTGCGGCTTCCCAGGTAGGGAATCAGGCTTTTCGGCGCCAAGCCG
>JAPPLK010000079.1:4317-28242 GCA_028819435.1 Nitrospira sp. | reverse complement strand
CGAACAAGCCAGACACTCTACTTTAGAACTGTCTCCTTGACGGGGAAGCTTACGGGTTGGGTTCCTTGCTTTTAATGTTCTCATACACTTCTAGATTAAGCCTTGCTTGTGCGTTTTCGTAGGCACTAGCGAGTTCTTCCCCCTTGCTATCCTGAAATTGGTTTAAAACCTTCTCACGTAGTTGCTCATCAAATTTGTTAGTGGACACCTCTTATGTTCCTCTGTCATTTAGTGACAAACACACTTGCCAGAGCGGCAAGCCATTATTATCCAATCATAAGCTGTTTGAATACGGCCTTGGCTAGTAACGGCGGCACAGCATCGCCTACTTGCTGCTGCTGAAATCCGATAGATCCATCGAATTCGCATGAATCAGGGAATGATTGTATCCGAGCAGCCTCACGAACCGAAAGGCCCCTGTCTTCTGATGGATGGATGAGCATATTTTTTCGATAATTTCCAATGACGACTGAAGGATAATCGTAATGAAGTCGATGATAAATGCCTGTATGGCACCTGTGAGGGTCTTTATAGTTTTTCATCATCTTCGGAGGAATGTCCTGCCAGTTGCCTCCAGGTGGAATAAATCGGTATCTATCTATTACTTCCTCGGCATTCTTAGTAACCAAATGACTTGAACGCCCGGCCAACCTTTTCCGTAGCTTTTTGGCATATTGAGACGGTGGGGTAACCCCATACCGCAACCAAGATGTAGTCGCTCCATTTACAAGAATTGGAAGGTCTGCAATCGCGTCCCTGACTGTCGGCGGCAATGAGGCCAGTCTTTGCGGTAACGGAACCGCACTGTTCATCCGCGATCCAATCAAAAAAAATCGGCTACGATTTTGTGATACACCGTAGTCAAGTGCATTCAGCACCCCGTAACTGAGTGTATATTTCAGCCTGGCAAATCGATCAAGAATCGCTTCGAGAAAAAATCCCCTGCACGTATTGGTGATCCCTCGAACATTTTCGAATACAACAAAATCAGGTTGCCAGATTTTAACCACACGAACGAATTCTTCGAATAACCAGTTGCTTTCGTTGTGCACCTTGCGGGTACGTGTATTGGAATATGAAAACCCCTGACATGGTGGGCCACCAAAAACGACCGTTCCGTCCGAGCCACGGGGTATTTTCTTGATTCTCTGTGAAGATAAGAAACGGATGTCGCCAACAAAGAGTTCGCAACGTGGATGATTTTTGTAGTATGCGCCGGCTGCGTACTTATCGCGCTCAACGGCGAACTTTACATCAATTCCCGCCTGGGCTGCTCCGGTGCTCATTCCTCCGACACCGGCAAATAAATCTATAGCTATCATTAGGCCAAGATGTTGACAAACATTCTACAGATCGGATTATCCCCGACAGCCCGTGGCAGCAGTTGAGCTAACGGCCCAGTTGTCTCCAAATTTGATATTGCAGTTGTTTCTGCAATATTGTGGTAGAGTTATACGAATATTGCCCAAGTTTGGTTTAATTTATCAAATTCGAGGCTGATTCTCGATGAAACCCGAATATGACTTGTCCAAACTCAAATCCCGCAAAAATCCGTATGCCTCCAAGCTGAAAAAGCCAGACACCAAGCGTAAGCTTGGCGGGCTTGAAGGACAGATCTGGATCGCTCCGGACTTTGACGAGACTCCTCAGGACGTTATCGATTCGTTCTGGAACTCGAAGATCTTCCCGGATGAAGACAATAGTGATACGTCTCTCCATAAATAAGGGGCACTCCCTTGCTTTCAGAAGTTGGACCGTCAAGGCTGACCGTGACAAAGACCATTGATCTAAAGAAGAAGTCCCAATATGGGCAGTTTTTCACGCCTGCCGAAATCGCTCGGTTTATGGCGGGATTGTTGACTCGGAGATCTGGAGATAACTGTCGTCTTCTCGATGCCGGAGCCGGAATCGGTTCTCTTTCCGCGGCCTTTTTGGAAAGGTGGGCTTCTGGCGGCTTTGATTTCCAACGTGTCGAAGTCGATGCCTTCGAGATCGATGAGTACCTGCACTCATCCTTAATCCAATCACTGGCGGAATACAGACGGTATCAAAATGTCGTGTCAAACATCCGGGGTGACGACTTCGTACATGCTGCGGTCGCTTCGCTCGCCGGGGCTCTATTTGCCAAGGCCCTTCCAAGATATACTCACGCGATTCTCAACCCTCCCTACAAGAAAATACGCAGCAACTCTCTTTACCGTTCGGCATTGCGGCGAGTCGGCATTGAAACCGTCAATCTGTATTCAGCGTTTGTGGCCCTGTCTTTATCTTTGCTGGAGGATCACGGCCAACTTGTTGCAATCGTACCGCGCAGTTTCTGTAATGGGCCGTATTACCGTCCTTTTCGCGAATACGTTCTGGAGCGTGCGGCGATCCTGCAGATTCACCTGTTCGCATCGAGAGATAGGGCCTTCAAGGATGATGACGTGTTGCAAGAGAACGTCATCATCGCGTTGGAGTGTGGAGCCCGCCAAGGCGACGTGACGGTGACAACCTCGACCGATGCCAGCTTCGCCGATATGGAGACGAATGAGTACCTCTTCGATCGTATCGTGTTTCCCGGAGACCCCGAACGATTCATACACGTGCCGACCTCACCGGAATTTGGCGCCATTGAACGGTCAAAAGCGATTCGCTTCACCTTGGACGATATAGGCATCAAGGTATCAACCGGTCCCGTGGTCGATTTCCGATTGAAGGAACACCTGCGTGACATGCCGGATGCGGACACGGTCCCCTTACTCTATCCCGGCCACTTTAAAGGGCAAACGACGGATTGGCCGAATCCGGAATTGAAAAAACCCAATGCGATATGCCGCAATGCCAAGACGGAAAAATGGCTTTATCCCAATGGGTTTTATTGCGTGGTGCGCCGTTTTTCATCCAAGGAGGAAAAGCGGCGTATCGTAGCAAGTGTCGTAACACCTGAGAGTTTTCCCAATACCAAAGCGTTGGGTTTTGAAAACCACCTGAACGTGTTTCATGAGGAAAAGCATGGCTTGACGGAAGCGTTGGCATACGGATTGTCGACATTCCTCAACACGACGGCAGTTGATGAAAACTTCCGGCGCTTCAACGGCCATACTCAAGTCAATGCAACCGATCTCCGGCTGATAAAGTACCCGAACAAGAAAAGCCTCATTGCCTTAGGCGAGAGGGCTATGCGCAGTCACGAACCGATTCAGCCCTTGACCGCGGAACAACTGGAGAGTCTGGGCACATGACAAATGTGTCCAATAAACGCATCACCGAAGCCAACCAAATTCTCATTGCGCTTGAGTTGCCCCGTGCTCAACAGAATACGCGTTCAGCCCTATGTTTACTTGCATTGCTGAACTTGACACCTCGTAAGAAATGGGCTCGAGCGGAAAATCCCCTTATCGGCATTACACCGATCATGGATTGGGCGAGGGAGCACTACCAGAAAGACTATGCCCCGAACACACGAGAAACTTTTCGCCGACAGACCATGCATCAGTTCGTGGATGCCGGAATCGCCGCCTACAACCCTGACGCGCCCGATAGACCCGTTAACAGCCCAAGAGCGGTCTATCAAATCGAACCGGTCACTCTGGAACTGCTTCGCAACTTCGGCACCAAGACGTGGCACGATAAGCTGACAGACTATCTTTCCCATCGTGAGACGCTGGCCGCCAAGTATGCCAAAGAGCGCCAACAAAGCCGAATTCCCGTGCAAATTGCTGAGAGCAAGAAAATAACCCTCAGTCCTGGTGAACACAATGAACTGATACGTTTGATTATTGAAGACTTTGGGCCTCGGTTCACACCAGGTAGCATACTGATCTATGCCGGAGACACCGGCGAAAAATGGGGGTATTTTGACGCACCCCTACTCGCTGATCTCGGCGTCAACGTCTATTCACACGGCAAGATGCCGGACGTCGTTCTCTACTATGCTGATCGTAACTGGCTTGTTTTGGTAGAAGCGGTTACCAGTCACGGACCCGTTGACGGCAAGAGACACTCTGAATTGGCCCAATTGTTTGTGGGGGCAAAGGCCGGGTTGGTCTATGTGACCGCCTTCCCGAATCGAGCCGTTATGGCCCGATACCTTGGCGAGATTGCGTGGGAAACCGAGGTATGGGTTGCCGATGCACCGTCGCACTTAATCCACTTCGACGGGGAACGTTTTCTGGGTCCATACGATACGCTTTGATTAATTCGTTGGTTAGGACATTTCTCGGCAACCGGCATAGATCTTTCTGCACCGGATGTACAGGATGCGCACCCTCACCCACTCCCCTGCAGGATATCGAACGGGGAGAAGTCGTCGGTCAGGATGAGGCCGGGGTTCCAGTCCGGGGCTCTGGCGGCATTCAGAAAGGGGAGAACTTCTGGCGGCATTTTGCCTTGATTCAGCAGGATCATCGTGGCCAGGGCAAACTCGTCGGAGTCCATGTGTAACGGACGGGGACCGGCAAAGAAGATCAGGTTCACCGAGCCGGGCTTGGTGCGGAGCCAGGTCGGGGCGGGAATGCTGTACGTCTCTACGTGAGGGAACGAGGTTTTCATCGTGGACACCACGGCCTCGGCCCTGATCCGGTCCAAGTCCGAATCCGAGGAGGCCAGGTTCACCGCCACCACGCCGTCCGGGCTCAGGTGCGCCCGCAATTCGGCGAAAAATTCCGTCGTGGTCAAGTGAAACGGGATCTGGTGCCGGGCGAAGACGTCCACCCAGATAACGTCGTATTGCGTGGCCTTCCTTGCCAAAAACACTCGCGCATCCCGGACATACACGTGGTGGTTGACAGGCGCCTGATAGTCAAAAAACCGCTCGGCCGCTTCGACGACCGAGGGGTCCATTTCAACCACGTCCAGTTCCAAGTCCGGCCAATGCCGCTCCAGCCATTTGGCAATGGACCCGCCGCCCTGCCCCAGAATCAGCCCCCGTTGCGGCTCGGGAGGCAGCGCCAGCGCCGCCATCATCATTTGACTGTACGGAAGCGCCAATCGCACCGGATCAGGCTGCCACATGATCGCGTGGAAGGTATTGTCCAGTACCAGGAAGCGCAGGCTTTTCTCGTCGCGGACCTGCACCTGTTGATACGGACTGTCTTCCTGGTGGATCACCGGCGGATAGATGAGAACCGGGTGGAACCCCAGCCAAACCAGCCCCCCCAGTATCCCGACGACCGGCACCAGTGTCGTCCCCTTGACCCGACGGCTCCACCACAACCAGCCCAAACCCAGGATCACCAGCACGACGCCCAGGACCGCGACCAGGGTCAAACTCCCCAACCACGTCAACAGGAAAAACGAAGTGCCCCAGGTCCCGACCAGGCTGCCGATGGTGGAGACGGCGATCATCGCCCCGGTGTGCCGGCCGAGGTGTCCCATGTCGGCGATGGCCAACCGCAGGAGCACGGGAAGCACGCCGCTTAACCCGAAGGCCGGAACCGCCAACAGCACGCTGGCCGCGAGACAGGGACCCCATCGCGGGTCCGCGGTCCATTGCGAGACCGTAAACACGATAGGCTGTCCCACCCCGGCCAACAGGAGGGTCCATGCACCCGAGCCCAACAGTAACCAGGGCAACACCGCACCGGGTGTACGCCGGTCGGCCAGCCAGCCGCCGGTGGAATAACCGCTGCTCATGGCCGCGAGAACGACCCCGATCAACGCGCCCCAGACGAACAGTGAAGTGCCGAACACCGGGGCGAGCAGGCGACTGCCCAGAATTTCCAGGGCCATGACCACGGCTCCCGTGGTAAAGGCCGTGCCGAAAAACCACAGTCGGCCCCACGGGTACGGCGATGCGGGAGTTACGTTCGTGTCCATTTATTGCGTAGGGGCGAATCCCGGTGTCCGCTTTCGAGGTTGCAGACCCATTCACCCGTCCTCGTTTCATGCGGTCTTTTCCAAAGACAAAAACTCCGAAAGATGCTATAGAAAGGGTCGTTTTAGTGTCAATGAAACAATGCGGCCGCGGGGAATGGAGGGTGCATGGCGACTAGAGATTTTATTCTGGATCTCGGGAAATTGATGATCGGCATCGCATGGATCGACGGCCGGCTGGAGCAGGACGAAATCAATGCGTTGAAGGAACTCCTGTTCCTGCTCCCCGATATTTCCGGGGAAGAGTGGATGCACCTGGAACTCTATATGACGCATGCGGTGAGCGACGCCGAACGCCGAGATTTACTCGACCGTGTCCTATCCGGCATTCGATCTTCCGGGGACAAGCAACTCGTACTTGAGACCCTGGAGAAACTGGTCGCGGGCGACGGGGCAGGCCGGGGAGCTGTAGGGGACGCCCCCGAGCCTGCCCTGAGCTTGTCGAAGGGTGGCGTCCCGGAATCGGCGTTTGTAGAAGACATTCGTCAGGACCTCGAAGGACGCAGTACCGGCCTGTTGGGCCACCTCACGGCTCCCTTTCGACAAACCCTGAAACGCAAGGCCAGTCAAGGGGCACGCGAAAACCGGATCGAAGATTTCATCAAGAACACGATCTATTATCAGTTGACTTCAGAGTTGCAGCAGCAGGGACGCACCCTGTCGATTCCCGAGACGGAGGCACGGAAAATCTGTTTGGCCGCAGGCCTGATGGCCCACGTGGCCTGGGTGGACAACGAGGTGTGCCACCGGGAACGCGAGGCCATGACTCTTGCCCTCCGGGAACTCTGGAACGTGCCCGCCGATGAAGCCCGGTTGATCACCGAGATGAGTCAGGCCCGGATCATGCACGGCCTGGATCTCGTGCGGCTGACCAGCGGGTTTTGCCACCACACCACCATCGAAGAGCGCAAAGCGTTTCTGCGGTGCCTGTTCGCCATTGCGAATGCCGCGGAGAACACGTCTCATGACGAGATCGAAGCGATTCGCCAGATCGCCAAATCGTTCGAGTTGCCGCACCAGGAATTCATCGAGGCGAAACTGACCATCCCGCGCCAGGACCGTGGCGGCTTATAGGGCACGATTCCGTGCGGTCCGTGCCGCTCGCTTCCTGGATTCCCCTGTCTCGTTCGTCTAGAATCCCTTTCATGTCTTCGGAACCCCAATCGCCGAACGCCGACGAGCACCGCGCTATCGCCGGAGCCGCCGGTCTCATCGGTACAGCCACGTTTTCCAGCCGCATCCTGGGACTGGTGCGCGATATCCTGCTCGCGCGACTGTTAGGGGCGACGATTGCAGCCGATGCATTTTTCGTGGCCTATCGCATTCCCAACCTGTTGCGTGAACTCCTGGCCGAGGGCTCCATGGCCTCCGCTTTTATCCCCGTCTTCACCGAATACCACACCCTGCGCAGCAAACAAGAAACCTGGGAACTGGCCAGCGCCGCCTTCACCACGCTGCTGACCATCGTCACGCTGATCACCCTGCTCGGCGTGATCGCCGCCCCGGGCCTGGTGTGGGTCCTGGCACCCGGGTTTCACGATGACCCCGAACGGTTGAGCCTCACGACCATCCTGACCCGAATCATGTTCCCGTATTTGATCTTCATCAGTCTCGCAGCTTTGACCATGGGTATGCTGAATTCCCTGCGAGCCTTTGCCGCCCCAGCCCTGGGTCCGGTGTTTTTCAACGTCTGCATTATCCTCTCGACGCTCGTACTGGCCCCGGCGCTAGAGGAACCGGCCTTGGGCATCGCCCTCGGCGTCGTGGCAGGCGGACTGACACAGTTCGTCATGCAACTGCCCGGCATTCAGAAACGCGGCCTGCTCTTCCAGTGGCGATTCAACCCAGGGCACCCCGGCGTGCGGAAGATCGGCACCTTGATCATCCCGTCGTTGTTGGGGCTCTCCGTGGTACAGATCAATATTACCGTGAGCACGATCCTGGCGTCGTACTTTCCCGGCGGGCCCACGTACCTGTTTTACGGCATGCGCTTGATCCAATTTCCCTTGGGCATTTTCGGGGTAGCCCTGGCCACGGCGATTCTGCCCACCCTGTCGGATCAGGCGTCGCGCGGAGTTTTGGATGAACTGCGGGATACGCTGGGATTCGGCCTTCGCATGATCGGCTTCATGATCCTGCCGGCCATGATCGGGATTATTTTTCTTCGGGGTCCCATCGTACACCTGTTGTTTGAACACGGCGCCTTTTCCGCAGCCGATACCCAAGCGACCGCCGCGGCCGTGTTGGCCTATGCGGTCGGGCTGTGGGCCTTCGCGGGCATTCGCATCATCGTCACGGCCTTTTACTCGCTCCAGGATACGAAGACCCCGGCTTTCGCGGCCGTGGCCGCCATGCTTATCAATATCGTGCTGGCGCTTCTTTTGATGGAATCGTTGGAACACGCCGGCCTGGCATTGGCCACGGCGCTCTCGGCCATGGTGAACGTCGGCGTATTGATCGGCATTCTCACTCATCGACTGGGCGGCATTGATTGGCGAGGAATCGGCCGTTCACTCGGCCAAGCCGGGCTCGCAACCATCCCCGTGATCCTGAGCTGTCTCTGGATTGCGGATTTAGCGGTCTGGCATCGCGCAGATGAATGGATTGCCAAGGGCATCATGCTGACAGTCGGCATCGGGCTGAGCGCGACCGGCTACGTCGGCATACAGGCCCTGTTTCACTCCCAGGAACTGGAGGTCCTGTGGAATCTCGTTCAACGCAACGTGCCGTTCTTGCGCCCCCAGGCCTGAGGTCGGACAAGGGTGCGTACACGTGAGGGCCGTGGTCCAACGGGTCCGCTCGGCCTCGGTCATGGTCGAGGGCGACACCATCTCATCCATCGCGCAAGGGTTGGTGGTCCTGCTGGGAGTGGCGAAAGGCGATTCCGAAGCGGACGTCACCTACATGACCGACAAGATCCCGCACCTCCGCATCTTTCCCGACGAGGCAGGCAAAATGAACAGGTCGATTGTAGAGACGAAGGGAGCACTGCTCATCGTCTCGCAATTCACGCTGATGGGTGACACGCGTCGGGGCCGGCGTCCGGGATTCGATGCGGCCGCGCCGCCCGAAGTCGCTCAACTATTCTATGAATCCGTGGCGCATGCTATTCGCGAACGCGGCGTTCCCGTGCAAACAGGCAAATTCGGTGCCAACATGGTCGTGACGTTGGAAAATGATGGCCCGGTCACATTTATTCTTGACAGTCACCGGAGGGAATCGGGGAAAATAGATTAGTGGTGGAACGATCCGCGCTGTAAACGGGTCAAAGGGGGGAAGATGGCGGTCGCTGTTTCTCAACATCATCCACTCAGGCAATTGTTCGGGTCGCTGACGGAACGCAGCTTCACCGAGTCACTGGGATGGCCCGATTTCAACGTCACCGCGTACCTCTCCAATCTGCTCGTCGAATTTTCCCACGTCGACCAACTCCGACATATCAAAAACCAGCGCGGACAACCCGTCGAAACGGTGGCCGAACTGTTATACGAATCCGAACTCGCGACGGACTCCCCTACTCCGGACCGGGAACGGAGCATTCACCGGCACATCGGCGACTTGACGCTGTTCATCGCGGGGCTGTTTCCGGAATATCTCCGCTATCTCAAAACCGGCGGGCTGATTTACCACAAGGATTATTTCGTGAATTACGTGAAAGCCGGGAAACGCTCGTACCGGATCGTCGCCGGCTTTCGACACGGTGAACGGAACGAACCACCGGTGCTGTTTCAAAAACTCTCGTCGAACTTCGAACTGTGCGTAACCGGCCTGGGCCTCGTCCGCCAGGACCTAGACCGTATGCAGAATCCTCCGCACCAACGGGCCAAAGACATTCTCCTGCATTAAGCAACGACAGAATCGAGCAAGGTGGGATCCGTCATCTTTCATTTGGCCTTTCCCGTACACAACCTGGAAGAAGCCAGGAAATTTTACGTGGGTGGCCTGGGCTGCACGCTGGGGCGCCAATCGCCGCACGCCATGGTGATGGAATTCTATCATCACCAGATTGTGGCGCAATTGACCACGGAGCCGCTGCCCAAGCAGAAAGGCATCTATCCCCGACATTTCGGATTGGTGTTTACGGATGAGACGGAGTGGCAAGCCGTGCTTGAACGGGCCAGGACCCACGGGCTGAAGTTTTACCAGCAGCCCCGTCGCCGGTTTCCGGGGACCCGGCTGGAACATCAGACGTTTTTTCTCGAAGACCCGTCACACAACCTGCTGGAGTTCAAACACTATACGCACGACAGCGCGATTTTCGGTGAGCACGATGCCGCGGAGATCGGGGACGAACACGAAACGCGCTAGCACGTCACGCCGAACGCGAGGGGGTATGGACGACAACCCTTTCGCCCCATTTCATCACAATTTCATGATTTTTTGACATCTGTAAAAAAATCGTGCAATATTTTTAGACACTTATATAAAAACCTTGATCTCTATAGAACATGAAACGTTATCTTGAATCTCAGGTTCGTCGGGACCTGAAGCGCAAAATGGTTTTCGTCGGCGGTCCCCGGCAGGTCGGCAAGACAACGCTGGCCCGTAAAATCGTAGGAAAATCCAAGATGGGGTACTTGAATTGGGACGTCCCCGATGACCGCGAGAGTATCTTGCGTCGGACGTTACCCGGGTCCCGGCTCTGGGTCTTCGATGAAATTCACAAGTACCGGCGCTGGCGCAACTACCTGAAAGGCCTCTATGATGCTCGTGAAGTGAAGCAGCAGATTCTCGTCACCGGCAGCGCACGGCTCGACTATTATCGATTCGGTGGCGACTCCCTGCAGGGGCGGTATCACTATCTGCGGCTGCATCCACTGAGTGTTGCTGAACTCAAACTGGCCTCAACGGGTGACCTTGAAGTATTGCTGAACCTGGGCGGGTTTCCCGAACCGTTCCTTGGCGGTTCGAAAAAAGAAGCACGTCGCTGGTCCAATGAATACCGCAGCCGCCTGGTGCGCGAGGATCTCCTGAGTCTGGAGCAGGTCCAGGACTTGGGCAGCATCGAATTGTTGATGACCCGGCTACCCGATCTCACCGGCAACCCGCTTTCCGTCAATGGCCTCGCCGAACAAATGCGAATCAGCCACAAGACGGTGAGCAAATGGCTTGAAATTCTGGAGAGACTCTACGCGATCTTCTTCGTGTTGCCATTCGGTTCTCCGAAGATCAAAGCGGTGAAAAAGGCCCGCAAACATTATCATTTTGACTGGTCATCAATTCCGGATGCCGCATTCCGGTTCGAGAATCTCGTGGCGTCTCACCTGTTGAAGTGGACACATTTCCGCGAAGACGCGGAAGGCTTTCCGACCGAGTTACGCTATTTCCGCGACATTGAAGGACGGGAGGTCGATTTCGTGGTGGTTGAAAGTGGCAAGCCGGTACTCTTTGTCGAATGCAAGTCATCTGACCGCGCAGTCAGCCGGGCGCTCAGATATCTGAAACAGCGTTTCCCGAACACGGCCGCCTGGCAAATCTCCGCGCAAGGAAAGAAGGACTACGTCACCCGCGAAGGCATTCGTGTCGCGCCTGCACTGGCGTTGCTGGCAACACTGAGGTAGAGCCACACGCTTGGCACCTGCCCGTCAGGAGGACTCTGTGGCTGATCCGACCCCTGGCCTGGGAGCCTGGCTTAGGGCATGACGTCGAGTTCCGCGAGGACTTCCTCCAAGTGGCCGTCCACTTTGACCTTTTGGAAGATATCATCGAGCTTGCCTTGTTCATCGACAATGAACGTCGTGCGCTCGATACCCATGAATTTCCGGCCGTACAATGATTTCTCTTTCCACACGCCGTAAGCTTGCACCACGGTTTTCTTTTCGTCACTGAGCAACGGGAAATTCAGGTTGTACTTTTTTACAAACTTTTTGTGCGAGTCCACGGAATCAGCGCTGATCCCCAGCACGACGGCGCCGCTGGCATGAATTTCTTCCAGGCCGTCACGAAAGGCACAGGACTCTTTGGTACAACCCGGCGTATCGTCTTTCGGGTAAAAATACAGCACAACCTTTTTCCCCTTGAAGTCGGAGAGCCGCACGATTTTTCCGTCCTGATTTGGTAAGGAGAAGGCCGGAGCCTTCTGTCCGATTTTCACCTGCTTGGTCGAAGGTCCGGGGTCTGCGGCCTTTGTCGCTTTCGCTTTGGTCGGCGTGGCTGATTTTTTTGTGACGGTCTTCTTTGTAACGGTCTTCTTCGTGCCCCCGGCTGGCGCTGGTTTTTTCGTTCCCTTGGTTTTCTGGGCCATTACCTCCCCCTTCCTCGTCGCTTCATGTGTTTGTAGCAATCATTCAGGTATACCGGTGTTTCACCAGCCTACGCTCTTCACCGACCAATAATGAAATTTTATGATATACCAAGGCTAAAAGAAAAGAGAAAATCCTATCCCAGTGAGGGACACGTGCAATTTGTCGTCGATGAAAATATTCCATTTGCCCGGGAAGCGTTTTCGCATCTCGGGTCCGTAACCCTGCTTCCAGGACGAGGCATCACCCGCGAGGCGATTCGGCACACCGACGCGCTGATCGTCCGGTCCGTCACCAAAGTCGATGCCATGCTGTTGGCCGATACCAAGGTGCAATTCGTAGGCACGGCAACCACCGGCATCGAGCATATCGACCGTGAGTATCTGGCCGCTCGCAACATCGCGTTTGCCGCGGCTCTCGGGTGCAATGCGAACGCCGTCGCAGAGTACGTACTGACGGCCCTGTTGGTGACGGCTCACGCCAAGGGGCTGAGCCTCAACGAAAAAACCCTGGGGATCATCGGCGCCGGACGGATCGGCAGCATTGTAGCTGCCAAAGCGCCCGCGCTGGGCATGCGGACGCTTCTGCATGATCCCCCATTGGCGAGAGCAACCGGCGATCGACGATACCGGCCGCTCGCCGAAATCTTGCGAGCCGACTTCATTACCTTGCACGTCCCGTTGACGTATGATGGGCCCGACGCCACGTTTCATTTGATCGGAGCCGATGCACTGGCGCACATGACGCCCTCTGCCATTTTGATCAATACCGCACGCGGTGAAGTCGTGGATAACGCAGCCCTGCTTGAGACTTTGACCAAGGGAACGATAGGAGGAGCGGTCATGGACGTATGGGAAGGAGAACCGGCCATCAACTGGGATCTCCTGAATCACGTGACGCTCGGCACGCCCCACGTTGCCGGCTACTCTTCAGACGGGAAAATCAATGGAACCGTGATGGTATATCACGCCTGCTGCCGCTTTAGAGGAATCGAGCCAGTATGGGCTCCTCCTGATTCACCGGCTGCACCGGCACCCGGCTCTTTGCCCCATCTTGAGTTCGATGCCACCGGCACAGATTTCCAGACCCTGGCCCATGACATGCTCACAACCCTGTACGACCTACCCGCAGACCACGCGCGAATACGTGACATACTCACCGTTCCCAAGCCACTCCGTCCCCAGGCCTTCGACCGGCTCCGAAGAGACTATCCGCATCGCCAGGAATTCGCCGGCACCCCAATCTCCATCACAGGCGGCACCCCAACCCTCTTTGCCCGCTTACAAACACTGGGCATCCGCGCCGATTCCCCCAGCCAAAAGATCTGACCCCGCTATTCTCCAGGCAGACCGAATTTGCCAACGATAGGCCATTGGCGTATCGTTGGCGTATAAGTGCAGGAATCCCTCATGCAGGCTCTTCGACTGCGCTTCCTTCGACTTCGCTCAGGACGGGCTTGAGGCCTGCGCACCAAGGAATGAAAACCGTACAGGTGGTCATCCTGATCTGGGGCGACCGAGGTCTTTTCCTCCCCTTTGTAAGGGGAGGGTAGGTGGGGTAGAGGTGCAGGGCCAAGGGCACCAGCACTGATGCTCCCTGCGGTCTGCCTCCTCCGGCTCTGGCTCTACCTCCCCTCACCCCTCCTTACAAAGGAGGGGAACAGGAGAGACGCCTGAGTGAAGCTATTTTCGTATCAATGAAAAATGAACTGTTCAACGAGTTGCTGGCCAGCGTGCAGGAGATGGACGACATTGTCCAAGGTAAGAAAGCCGCTGCCAGAGTCACGAAGTTCCAGGACCCGGAAGTCAAGTTGATCCGTGAAAAGGTTGGCCTCAGCCAGAACCGCTTTGCCATGCTGATCGGTGTCAGCAAGCGGACACTGGAAAACTGGGAGCAGGGACGCCGACACCCAACCGGCCCCGCGAAGACCTTATTGAGAATCCTGGACGCCGACCCGGAGCACGCCGTTCGCGCGTTGCACGGGTAAGCAGGAAAGTTCGCGGAAGGGAGTGAAGTTATGAAACGCTACTTGTTATTCACCTTGTTCTTCTCATGCTGTCTGGCAACGGCCCTTTACGCTGCCGAGCTTGAGACGATCGAGAACGTCACGCTGATCGAAGACGACTCGAACGACGGCGACAGTTTCAAGGTCCGGGCTAACGGCAAGGAATTGCACCTGCGGCTCTACTACGTGGATTGCTTGGAGACCACCGCGGGCACGGATGCCGAATTGGAACGAATCCGTGAACAACAATATCATTTCGGCCTCGCAGACCCCGGGGACGTCGTGCGCTTCGGCAAACAGGCCACCGAATACGTCAAACGGGTCCTCTCACGGCCTTTCACCGTTCATACCGGTTACGCTTTTGCACCGGGACGTTCCGCCACGGGCCGCTACTACGCCTTTATCGAAACTCACGACGGGCGTGACCTCGGGCACCTCCTCGTTGAGCAAGGCCTGGCCAGAATACACGGCAAAACCCGTCCGGACCCTCACGACACACCCAGCGAGACTGTACTCGAAGAACTCCAGGACATGCGCTCGATGGCCATGTTAAACCATGCCGGAATATGGGAAGAAACCGACCCGCGTCTCCTTTCCGACATGCACAAACGCCAGCGGGAAAAAGACAGAGAACGGCAGGTCTTGAGGAAGAAGTTGAACCCAAAACGAACTTCCTGCGACAAGCCCATCGACCTGAATGTCGCCTCGACCGGGCAACTCAAACAACTCCCCGGCATTGGCAAGGTCAAAGCAGCCACAATCGTCGCCGGCAAGCCTTACCAATCCGTTGACGACCTGCTGAAGATTCCGGGCATCGGGGAGAAAACGTTGGCGAAGATCAGGCCGTGCCTGACGGTCGGGAACTGACTTTTCCCTCACCCCGGCCCTCTCCCAGAGGGAGAGGGTGACAACAGCGACAGAAGGAGGCACGGCCATGGAACCGAAAGTCGTCCTGATCACCGGTGGCGTACGCGGTATCGGAAAAGGAATTGCCCTTGAACTGGCAACACGGGGGTGGTCCGTTGCCATTTGCTATCGAACCAGCGAACAGGATGCCACTGCGACCACCCAGGCTATCGTCGAGCGAGGGGGTCAAGGGTTTGCCGTTCGTTGCGACGTGTCCGATCCCGTGGCCTGCCGGGACTTGGTTCGGCAGGTTGAAGAGCGCTGGGGGAAGATCGACGTCCTGGTGAACGGGGCAGGACCGTATCACCGGGTCAACCTGTTTGACGAAACACCGGAAGGCTGGTCGGACATGTTTACCAATAACCTAGACCCGATTTTTTATTTGGCCCAGGCGGTTGCGCCCGGCATGAAAGCGCGACGGTACGGTCGCATCATCTCGTTCGGCATGGCCAACGCGGACAAGATGGAAGCCCAGCCTATGGTCACGGCGCATTATATCGCCAAGGCGGGCATTCTGATCCTGACACGGACCCTGGCGAAACTGTTGGCCCCGCACGGAATTACGGTCAATGCGATTTCACCGGGCTTTATTGATTCGGGAAGCGCCCCGCCTGGAGAACTCGATGGGATGGCGAAAAAAATTCCGGCCGAGGCCATCGGCGAAGTGAAAGACGTTGTCTCAGTGGTGACGTACCTGTTATCCGATGAGGCCCAGTACGTGACGGGCGCGAACATTCACGTCAGCGGCGGCTGGGGCCTGTAACGCGGCTCATGGCGCACCCTGCTCATCGCGTGAGGAACCCCTGATTTATTGTGATAGCGGGATGCAGGGCAAGGCGTCCCGGAGCGAAACCCGAGGCTTATCAAATGAGATAGGTGAGGGTTGAGCGAGGACACAACGCAGCCCTGCGCCCGATAGCGCATTAAATCAGAGGGTTCCGGGAGTGTTTCCAGTTCAGCCCGAACATATCCCCGAAACATCGCGCGATCCGGTCACGGACTTCGTTTGGCTCGACCTTCCTGCTCAGCACTTCGGCCATTGACGTGACGCGGCAGCCTTCAATGCCGCACGGCACGATCCCGGCATACGGCGAGAGATCGACCGTGACGTTCAACGCAAAACCGTGCAAGGTCACGCCACGGGTGATTTTCACCCCCATCGCCGCGATTTTCGCCAAGGGCCCGTCCGGGTCGACGGGATCCTGCACCCAAACCCCGACGAACTTGTCCACGCGCCGTCCTTTGATCCCCCATTCCGACAACACACGAATGATCACCTCTTCCAACATGCGCATGTACGCCTTCGGACCCGGACAAAAGTGTTTGAGTTTCACGATCGGGTACCCAACGACCTGTCCGGGTCCGTGGTAAGTCACGGACCCGCCGCGCTCACATGCAATCACCCGAAGACCTTGAACCCCGGACCTTGCGCCTGACCCATTCCAATGCTCGTCCTTGGCGGTCCGGCCGAGCGTCAGTACGGGCTCGTGTTCCAACAACACCAACGTATCCGGTCGAACGCCTGAAACCCGTTCTTCGTGAAGACGCCATTGGAGCCGGCAAGCCGCGTCATAGTCCGTAAGCGGAAGCGAGAGGACCTCACCGGGAAGTTCCGAACGAAAACCGGGTCGTGGTGTCAACGATCGTAAGGACAGAGGATCCATGAGGGAGCAATCTTACGCCTGCTCCACTGCGGGATGCAAAACCCTGGAACGGATCTGGAGGGCTTTCAAAAGCAACGGCGGAATTGAGATGACGAGCAGGAAGGCTGACTGGGAGTAGACGAATCTACTCCCAGCAGTGTCGTTAAACGGAGAGAAGGTTTACCTTTTCTTGGCGGGAGCTTTCTTCTTCGCAGCCTTCTTAGCGGGAGCTTTCTTCTTGGCAGCCTTCTTAGCAGGAGCTTTCTTCTTGGCAGCCTTCTTGGCGGGAGCTTTCTTCTTCGCAGCCTTCTTGGCCGGCGCCTTCTTCTTTGCTGTTGCCAAAAGTCTCACCTCCTTCCAGCGTTGCGGCAATGATGATGAACGACTTTCTTGTTCATCGAGTCACGTGTATCCGGATTTGTCATCCGGAAGCGTTCACGGACTTTTCGGTTGACTCCACGTTGGCAAAAGTATTCGGTCCAACTTTTTTGAAACGAGGATCTCGTTTGAGCGAGGTCGCAATCGACGTGACCGGTGTTTTTCCCCTGATCTGCATCCCACCCTCAAGGAGACGCTGACACAATTCTTTGGCATGCATGGGCCCTCGTGTTTCCCGGAAAATGATGAACGCGGCGTCCGGAACACTCATCCCAACGTATTTGCTTCGCCCCAGAAGGATTTCCTTGGATTGATCCGTGACATCCGTGACCGGTAGTGGTGGGGCGCCTGTTTCATCCGAAATGATTTGGCTGGAGAGACTGGCCAATTTCGCTTTGTCAGCTTCAACTCGATAGAGCGTCTTTGCCAACTCCAAGTATTTCTCAATGGTCGCAATTTCTTCATTGAGCCTCTCCCTTTTTTTCTTGAAGTCTTTGAGCTTGGTTTCATACGCAGTGATGCGCTGCTCCAAACCGACGATAATATCCTTGAGTTCATCTTTGATTTCTTCCATGTCAAAAGCAAGCTTAAGTTTTGCTTGCTTTTAACAAAGTTTTAAAAGCAAGTCAATATGAAATGTTTTCATTTTTATAAATGTATAAATGAATAAATTTTCATAAAAATTTAATTTTCTTTATTTTACGTCATACACTCACTATATGAACTTGCTGTCATGTAATATTTCAAAGCCTATATTTGGTGGTATTTAATGTAATTCCACAAAATAAAGTATGGATATTTTCGACTTTGTTATTCTCTCACCTGGGAGAGGGGAGGAGCGGATCGTGCGAGGATGAAACCCCGCGATAACTTCTCTTTTTGACGTGTTGTCGCGCATTTCCAGCCTGTGATAGGGTTTTTTTCTCAATCCTCAGCCCCTCCTTGCCATGACCATGCCGACCCCGACCAATCTCGTTTCGCTCGATTTTGCCCACATGGCTTCCCTGGTGGAACGACTGGGTTGGCCCGCCTACCGAACCCGACAAATCCTTCAGTGGATCTACCAACACCGTATTCGCGAGATCGGCGGGATGAACAATCTTTCACTTAGGGACCGGGAGACGCTGGGGCGAGAAGCCGTTCTTGAACGGTTGATGTCGCCCACGATTTTCCAAAGTGCGGATGGGACCAGGAAATTCCTGCTTTCCTTGAAAGATGGGCTCACGGTGGAGAGCGTGCTGATCCCCGACGGGGAACGATTGACTCAATGCGTGTCAACGCAGGTCGGGTGTACCCTGGACTGCGGTTTTTGCGTGACGGGACAAATGGGACTCAAACGGAATTTGAAGGCGCATGAAATCGTCGATCAGGTTTTGACGGCCCAGGACCAACTCCGACCCGGCGACAGGATCTCATCCCTGGTATTCATGGGCATGGGCGAACCGCTGGCGAATTTCGATGAACTGTCGGAGGCCCTCGCCCGGCTGACCGATACCGAATGGGGCGTGGGCTTTCCCAAACGACGCATCACGATTTCAACGGCGGGGTTTTCACCACGGTTTCACGACGTCGCCCAGCTCGGGGTAAACCTGGCCGTGTCGTTGAACGCCACCACGTCCGAGCAGCGAGACCGGCTCATGCCGATGATGAATCGCTTACACCCCCTGCCCGACCTTCTCGATGCATGCCGGGCGTATCCCATCCCGGCAAACCGGCACTTGACGTTCGAATACGTGTTGTTACAAGGAGAGAACGATTCCGCTGCCGACGCCGTCCGCTTGAGCCGGCTGCTTCACGGCATTCGGTGCAAAATCAATCTCATTCCGTTCAATGAATTTCCGGATAGCCCGTTCCGCCGGCCGGCGGACCCCGTTATTGAGGCATTCCAGGCGGTCCTCCGGCAAAAGGGCCATGACGTGTTCGTCAGACAGAATCGCGGGCGTGACGTCCTGGGCGCCTGCGGACAACTCGGAACCCTGCCCGCGCGAACAGGACCCGCGCCTCTTTCAGTAGGGACCTGATGCAAGACCTGCACCGGCTACCCATTTCCCGCGACCTGCGGAGCAAAACCACGAACCTGCATGACTTCTTTCAACGGTTGGACGGCGTACTGGTCGCGTTTTCCGGTGGTATCGACAGTACGCTCATACTCAAGATCGCTACGGACGTGTTAGGCGATCGAGCGATTGCCGTGACCGCGGCGTCGCCGACCCTGCCGCACGAGGAGTTGGAAGCCGTTCGTCAATTGAGTGACGAAATTGGAGCGCGGCTGATCGTAGCCTCGACGAACCAACTGGATCTCGAAGAATTCGTCCGGAACGACTCGATGCGCTGCTATCATTGCAAAACCGATTTGTACCGGCTGTTGGCTCCCGTCCAACGGGATACGGGCATTGCCACCATCGTCGATGGCACCCACGTGGACGACTTGGGCGATGACCGGCCGGGAATGCAAGCGGCCCGGGAGTTCGGGGTTCAAAGCCCGCTGATCGAAGCCGGATTTGGCAAAACCGATATTCGCGACTTGGCCAAAGCCCTGAGTTTATCCAACTGGGACAAACCCGCAGCCGCGTGTCTGTCCTCCCGGATTCCACGAGGCACGAGGATTACCGAACAGAAATTACAACGCGTGGAACAAGCCGAACGGCTGTTGAAGGAAGAAGGATTCCGGCAGGTGCGCGTCCGGGATCATGACGGGATCGCGCGCATCGAGGTGGATCGCAACGAACTTCCAAACATGCTCGATCCCGTCAGACGCGACCGCATCACCCGGAGCCTGAAAGCCCTCGGATTCCAATTCGTCACGCTGGACCTGGACGGCTATCGCCTGGGCGGAAGCGTGAAGTAAACCCGAAGAACTTGAAACGTTCTACGATCCACCGCGCTCGTCTCTGTCATCATGCCCCTACTTCCAGCATTCCAAATTTACCCTGAGCAAAGCAAAGGGCCTAACATCATTAATGTGGCGATTTGATATGTTCGTGCAAATCTGAATGTGTTACAACATCAGAAAGCTTCCAAGCCTCCTGATACAACCGCCAAGTGCTTGGCACAAACGTGTGCTCTTGCATCGGGGGCTTGAGTCGTGGTTGAATAAGAGCGTTTGTAACATACACCAAAAGCCGCACTTAGTTGGAGAGAAATATGCCCAGCGAAAACGAATACCGTAACCGGAACGTGGATGTGGAGACGCAAGAGAGGTCTTTCACGCATACGAACCCGCCTCCCAGCACTGAGCCACCGACCAATCCTGAGCCAACAACCAATCAGCAATCAAATGAAGGCAGGCAGTTGAATAGCGACGGCAACTCATCAATGAGTAACAACAGCTAGATGCTGGATCTTGCCGAGCCACTGATGCAGCAAGCGTTCCCTTCGGCGAAACCATCGGCCTATTGCTTTATTTGGTTCCAGGCTTCCTTGCCAGGCAGATCTTTCGGACACGTTACCCCGCCAAGCGGTTATCTCAATTTGAGGGCGTTGTCTGGAGCATCATCCACAGCCTCATAATTCTTCTAGGTCTTACAGGCATTGCGTGGATATTTGATTCTGACAAACTCGATATCCTAAGACCCAGTCAGAATCCACTCATCCAACCCGCGACAATGCTGGTCTTGCTTATCGGAGGGTTCGTTTGGGGTGGTATTCTCATCGGGTATCATCGGCTCCTGCCCCTCATTTTCTTCTTGCCAAGCCCTGACCCTCAAGCCATTTGGCCCGTCATTGCAACCCGTGCTCCCAAGAAGGAACTCTGGATGCTTGTTCGTACCAAGCAGGGCATACTCTATCTGGGTTGGCTAGAGCAATACTCCTTCGACCCGTCAACTGACGATCATGAATTCGTTCTCTGTCCAGCTTATCTCGTGGATGATGATCTTAACGTCAAGCGAGATTTAAAACAGGGTGGTGTCTATTTGAACACGAGAGATGTCGAATCTCTGGAAATGATCCCGGTCAACAAAAAGGCGTAGGTTGAGAAAGGTCAATTCGGCGAACGATCCCCCCTCCACGGCACAACAAGGACTGGCGAAACCAACATGCATAGGCCAAAAGACGGGCTTCGTCATGATGAACGGAAATATGACTGAATTTATCATGTTAGATAGATAAAGGCGGGGTGTCTTTCTCTTCACTTACGACCTTCTCTGCTTCAGCCCGTCGGCGCGCGATTGTTTCATGATAGTCTTGGGCTTCGCGATCTTTAAAAAATGATGGGACGTGAAGCAGAACAAATTGACGATTCCTTCTGCTTCACTGTTAGAAAGAAACTCTATTTTCGTTGTAGAAATTTCTCTTAAGGCCGATTCGACTGAATCAACAGAATATCCGAGTCATGAAAGGTTTCCTGAAAAAAGTGAAGGAACGAATCAAGGGCAATGCCTAGCCAAGCGGCAAGCCGGTCTACGAATAAGAGGCCAAGTGCAAACCACATCAAACCTAGGACAATGCCAAGAATACAAGGCCATATTCCTGTGCGCGGTTCCCTACCCTTTCTGATCAAGACAAGCCCCACAATCCCTGCAGCTACACCAATAATCGAAGTCATAGGAAAGAAAGGAAATAATCCTAGCAGTGCAATAAAGGGAACTGTGCCGTATCGCTGCCGTAGCGTAAAAACGAAGGAATACAAATTACCGACCATGCAAGACCATCAGCCAATTGAGCCGCTTGCGCTTCGCCACAGAATAGGCATCGCTTATCATCCATACCCACAATACGAATATCAATATAAATGCACCGGGCGCCTCAATTACAGCCACACCCCAGAATAAGAAGTAGACGAACATCACGAGAATACCCTTCCCGATCTGTCCGTTGTATAACTGCCCTAAGCCGACAAAAATGAAACTTAGAAAGGCGGCTAGTCCAGGGCTTTTATCTGCAGCGTCAAGTAGTAAGGCGGGATCCACCCCTCTCGGTGGAGGGCTTTGCTGAGGGGCACTTTGCTGGTTGATAATAGTAATGGAGGGTTCGTCGTGGGCTGCGAAATCATCGCTCCAGCATCACCTTGATTCACAGCCATTTTCTTCACTTCTTCATTTGGGTTGTCCTGACTAGCTGAATCAGTGCTTCTATCGGTATGTGCCACTTGCTTCTTTTCTTCATATGGCTCCATCATTCCCACCAGCCTCACGTCAGCGCAACCTCAAATTTGCAAGACTCGTATGATGTGCTTGGCGCTACATCTTTCTTACCAAGCTACTCAGGCTTACTTTTGGGATTCGCCGGCGGCGACGGCTTGGACGGCTTCATGGGCGAGGCGGCGATGGTCGTCGTCCGAGAGACTTCGCGCCAGGACTTTTTCTGCCACCGTCAACGCCAGGTCCGCGGCTTCATTGCGAATGTCCTGAAGGGCTTTACGTCGCTCCCGTTCGATTTCTTGCGTCGTCTCGGCCTGAATCCGCTCCGACTCGGTGCGCAGACGCTGCTCGTTTTCTTCCAGCAGCCGTTGAGCCTTGGCTTTCGCGTCTGCCACGATCGCCTCGGCTTCCTGCGCGGCACCGCTCAATTTCGCTTCGTAGTCAGCCAAACGTTGCTCGGCCGTTAGCCGGTTCTGCTCTGCCTGCTCGATGCTCTCGCGGATTTTCCGTTCCCGCGTTTCCAAGGCCTCCAGGATCGGCGGGAATGCAAATTTGTACAGGACCCAGAGCAGGATGCCGAATGAGATGATTTCCCAAAAAATCAGGGACGAAAAGAAATGGACGTCAAATTGAGGCATGGCGTGCGCGTCCTATTTCCGCAGACCCATAATGATGAACGCGATCACCAGCCCGTAGAGGGCGATCGCCTCGACCAACGCGAAGCCGATCCACATGTACTTGCCGACCCGGCCTTCGGCCTCCGGTTGACGGGCCACGGCCTCGATCATTTTGCCGAAAATATACCCGATGCCCACACCGGCGCCGGCAAACCCCGCCGCCGCAAGCCCCATGCCCAATAATGCTGACGCTGCAGAATCCATGATCGTATGTTCTCCCTGGTGAAATCGTTAATAACAGTATGATGGTTCGTTTTAATGGAGATGAAAGGCGTCTCCCATATAGACACACGTCAAAATCGTAAAGATATAGGCTTGGATAAAGGCGATGCCGACTTCCAAACCGTAGAGCGCCACCGTAAAGGAAAAGGGCAGCCACCCGATCAACAACCCGCCGCTGATCGCCAATCCGAAGAGGACCCCGAGAATGACGTGCCCCGCGGTCATGTTGGCGAACAAACGAACGGACAAGGACACCGGCCGGGCCAGTTGACTGATGATTTCAATCGGAACCATGAGCGGCAACAGCCACCCCGGCGTGCCCGACGGGACGAGGATGCCCAGAAACTTCATCCCGTGTATTTTGAGCCCGACCAGGATGCTGAGGGCATACACGCCCAAGGCAAACACGCCCGTCACCACGAGTTGACTCGTGACCGTATACGCGCCGGGCATGAGTCCCAGCAGGTTGCAAAACAGGATAAACAAGAACAGGGTGGCGATCAGCGGGAAAAACCGCATCCCTTCCGGGCCCATGGTGTCGTGAATCATCCCGCGAATGAACTCCACCAGCAGTTCGGCTATGCTCTGTAATTTCGTGGGGACCAGGGAGCCGGACGAACGCGCCTTCGTCAGCAACAGGATGACCAGCCCCACCACGACAAACATCATGATCACGGCCTTGTTGATGGACACGTCCAAGCCGAACAGGGACAGCGGGACAATCGTGTGAAGCTCAAAAGGATGCAGGGGATCTTCCAACGGAACCTCGTATGTATTCGTGTTCGAGAAAACGTTCAGGGGAAACGCTACGATTGATCCCAGTCCTTCGACTCGCTCCCTTCGACTTCGCTCTCCCGTTCGTTCTGATCCTTCGACTTCGCCCCTACAGGGCTACGCTCAGGATGAACGGAAGGG
>JAPPLK010000079.1:0-4217 GCA_028819435.1 Nitrospira sp. | reverse complement strand
AGGATCAGACCTCCCACCAAACCCCACGGTTCAGTGGGCAACAGGTAGGAATCGATGCTCCACCCCAACCCTCCACCCACTATCAAGGCCGCAAGCAGATTCGTGCCGATACGCACGGCTTGCCCCAACCCCGCAAATAATGGATCTTGTGACGAAGGCATAGGCCCGCTCTCTCGAATCCGGGCGAGTTATTCAAACAAAATCCCGATTCGACTGTCAAGCCGAACCTTCGTCTCCTCCTTGGAATCCCGCCTTCCTGCAAGTTTCTCACGGAGGGACTTTCTCTCCTCCACCCGCTCCGCTATGATAGGCCACAATCATCCGAACCCCGTTCCGATACCATGAGCCAGCCCGTTCTTTCTTCAGGTTCGTCCACGCGTCCCAACACCGGGCGGTTCCCGCTGGTCCGGACCAGGTCCTTTCTTGAAGGGAGCCCCTGGGACGTCTATCGGCGGGTCGCTGTGCCGGACCGGCCTTCCGTTCTGCTGGAAAGCGGGAACCCGTCGTCCAACCTGGCCCGCTGGTCATTTGTGGCCGCCGACCCGTACATGGTCTTCTCCGGGAGTCCGGGTCGCTACACCCTGGAAACGGCGCACGGCACAACGCAACATCGCGGCGACCCGCTTTCCGCCTTATTCAGCATGCTGGGTCCGTGCCTCGTGCCCCGTTCCCCTGCCCTGCCGCCGTTTATCGGTGGCGCCATCGGATACGTGAGCTATGATGTCGTCCGGCACTACGAAACACTGCCGTCGCTGGCTCGCCGTGACCTGCCCCTGCCCGACCTGGAGTTCCTGTTTTTCGATCTGGTGGTGGCGGTCGATCACCATACGCGATTGCTGCATATGATTTTCACACCGGCCCCCGAGCGGTTGCTGGCCGAATCCCATGAGAACTTGCAGCGTGAAGGCAACGCCCGAATGGACGAACTGGACAGCCGCTTGAGTGCCCCGTGTACGGATCCATCGGGGTCGCCAATCGTCGCGTCCATGATGGAAGGCACCCATTCCGAACGGGAGTACGTCGAGCGCGTTCAACAGTGTCAGGCGTTTATCGGGGCCGGGGACATTTATCAGGCCAATCTCGCGCAACGTTTTTCCGTCGCGTTCAATCCGACAGAGGATCCTGGGCTGCACACGGCCGGCCAAGGATTGTATCACCGCCTGCGCAGGGTGAACCCCTCGCCGTTTGCCGGGCTGTTCGTCACCGGAAACCTCGCGTTGGTTTCGTCCTCACCCGAACGACTTATCCGGGTTGACGGAACCCGGGTCACCGCCCGTCCCATTGCCGGTACGCGACCGCGAGGCCGCACTGCGGGCGAAGATCACGTCCTCATGGACAACCTGCGGCTGGATGCAAAAGAACGCGCGGAACACCTCATGCTGGTGGACCTGGCCCGCAATGACCTGGGACGGGTCTGCAAATACGGATCGGTTCACGTTGAGGAATTCATGACGATCGAGCAGTATTCGCACGTGGCGCATTTGGTGTCCGAGGTCGGGGGTACGCTGAGGCCCGCGTGTTCCACCCTGGATCTCATCCGGTCCGTGTTTCCGGGCGGCACGATCACCGGCGCGCCCAAGATCCGCTGTATGGAGATCATCGAGGAACTGGAACCCGTTCGTCGCGGGCCTTATACCGGGTCCTTGGGGTACGCGAGTTGGACCGGCGACGTGGACTTCAACATTCTCATCCGCACCATGGTGCTGACGCAGCAGCGGGCCTACCTGCAAGTGGGTGCCGGAATCGTCGCGGACTCCGATCCCCATCGCGAGTACCAGGAAACCCTGTACAAGGCCCAGGCCCTGTTCGAAGCGTTACAGAACCTCTGATCCCCAGTAAGACGCCGCGTGTATGCCATGTGGGTATATCTGAATAACCGGATCGTGCAAGCGGAACGGGCGCGGGTCTCCGTGTTCGATTATGGGTTCCTGTACGGCGACGGCGTCTTCGAAACCGTCAGGATCCATGACGGGCGACCGGTGTGGCTGGACCGGCATCTCGCGCGGCTCGCCGACGCCTGCAAGCAGATCCGGCTGCCGGTCCCGGACAAACCCTGGCCGGCGATTTTTCAGAAGGTTATTGACAGGAATCGGTTGGACCAAGCGTTGATCCGCCTGACGCTTTCGCGTGGGGCAATGTTCCCCTCTCCCCTTTCAGCCTTCAGCGAGAAAGAGGGAGAGGGCCAGGCAATGCTCTCCTCTCCCCTGGAGGGAGAGGGCCAGGGTGAGGGGGGCAAGAGAAGTAAGACCGGCACGGTCGTGCTGTTTCACCGGCCCCTTCCACACGTCACACCCTCCCAACGTCGCAAGGGCATCAGGCTCACCCTCACGACGATTCGCAGGCTTTCGCCGCGTTCACATCCGACGCAAGCCAAAACCCTGAACTACCTGAACAACCTGTTGGCCAAACGGGAGGCGGCGGAACGGGGAGCCTTCGACGGGTTGATGGTCACAACGGACGGATACATAGCCGAATGCTCCATGAACAACGTGTTTTTCATCAAGGACCGAACCCTGTATACGCCGTCACTGACCTGTGGCGTCCTGCCCGGGATTACCCGGGGAATTGTGCTGAACATGGCCCCATCGCTCGGCCTGCAACCCCGAGAAGGCCGCTACCGCCCGGCATTCCTGTACAAAGCGGATGAATGTTTCCTGACCGGTAGCGGAATCGGCATCCTCCCAATCCAAGCCATCGACGGACATCCCTTCCCCAAACAAACAGCCCGTTCCCACGTAGCTGCCATTCAAACCCACTACAATCACCTCTTGAAAGCCCACGGCTGATCAACTGGAACGCTTCCCTCTTCTCGATCCCCGACTAGGGTTGAGGACAGGCGCTAATCGGGAATCCAGAGGCTTTACTTTTGCTCCCTCGCCCTCTGGGAGAGGGCCGGGGTGAGGGTGCCTTTCGTGTTTTCTGTTTTCGTAGACGCATGATCCTTGCTCTGAGGCAGGGACATGCCTTAGACAGCATAACCTGACGGCTATCGAATGATTGATCTATGACAAAAGTTTGCGGAACCCTTCAATGATTAGACGGCCAGTTCGATTTCTCGGACTTCGGCGTCCTGCAAGAGGTCTTCGACGACGCTGAAATACTCTCGGATGGCGTTTTCAATATTCGCGAGGGCCTCCGCTTCGGTTTGGCCTTGGGACCAACACCCGGGCAAGCCTGGCACGGACGCACTGTAGCCTTCGTCAGAGTGGTGCAGAGCGATTTTGTACTTCATGGGGACCTCCATGCGCACGGTGCTGAACTAAGAACAATCATACTGCCAGACCACCTAGAGGGCAAATGTGAATGATGCCTGAGAAAACCTTCGCCCCTGCCCTCCTTCCGTCATCCCCGGCTTGATCGGGGATCCAGTGTCTTTGTCTTTGGACTTCGTAACCCTCTCCCCTTGCGGGAGATGGGGTTGAGTCTTGCTCGCGCAAACATAGCATTGCTATGCCTGCTATAGTTTTGCTATGTCACGCTATGTTTCTGCTATGAATTGCTGTGATTTCGCTATGTCATGCTATGTTTCTTGCTATCCAATGCTATGATTTTGCCATGTTCCGCAAAGCGGGCGGACAACGGGGAGGAACAGGACGCTGGCGCGCCTGACGCCGGCTAGATATTCTGTCAACGCCTGTCCTGAGAGTAGCGGAAGCGAAGTCGAAGGAAGCCTGTCGAGGAAAATTGTATGTGTTCAGTCATTCGTTGACACATTTCACTGCCTCCTTCCGTCATCCCCGGCTTGATCGGGGATCCAGGCAATTTATAGGATCCAGAGTCTTTTGTATTTTGCCTTCGTAGCCGCGCCATCTCATGACGCCATCTTTTCACAAGTGGTCATTCCGAGCGGAGCGAGGAATCTCTCCCTCAACCATCGAACGCATAGAAAGCGGGCAGGCGATAAATCCTGGCTAGCACATATGGCACGGGTTAGGTATAGTAAGCGACAAACGGAGGGGAATCGGACACTCACGCAAGAATCCCCGCTTTCTTCGAAGATAACGAGACCACCCATGAATGAACGAATCATCATTGATCCGGAGATCCAACACGGCAAACCAGTAATTCGCGGCACACGTGTGCCGGTGACCGGCATCCTCGCTGGACTGGCAGGCAAGATGACCTTCGACGAGATATGCCGAGAGTACGAGGTGACCGTTGAAGACGTACAGGCCGCCATCAACTATGCCGAAGAACTGGTTGAACAGGCCCCCCCC